>NZ_JACARK010000197.1:0-1208 GCF_013386655.1 Pseudomonas sp. K5002
GTCCCGCCGGGTTCGCCGTCGTCGTTGCTGCGGTATTGATCGCCGAGTTTCCAGGCCCAGCAGTTGTGCGTGGCGTTCAGGTCGCTGTGCTGGTCGATGAAGGCCTGGGCGTCCTGGGGGCTGCTGATCGGGGCGGCGAGGGTAATGAAGCGGCTTTTGCGAATTTCTTCGCGAAACTCGCAAAGGCCGGTAAGCGTGAAAGGCATGGGTAACTTCGTTTAGAGGGCCGGCTTGATGCCACAGCCTTTGAGAATGATGTGGATAAGGTTGGTGCCGGCGTCTTCCATGTCCTGCTTGGTCAGCTTGGTGCGCCCGGTCACGCGGCAGATCTGGGTGGCAAAGTCGGCGTAATGCTGGGTGCTGCCCCACAGCAGGAAGATCAGGTGCACCGGGTCGATAGGGTCCATCTTGCCGGCGTCGATCCAGGCCTGGAATACCGCCGCACGGCCGCTGAACCAGGCGCGGTAGTCCTGGCTGAAATATTCGGTCAGGCACTCACCGCCGCTGATGATCTCCATCGCGAAGATCCGCGAGGCTTGTGGCTGGCGCCGGGAGAATTCCATCTTGGTGCGGATATAGCGGGTCAGGGCGGCCGCCGGGTCATCCTCGGCGGTCAGGGTGTTGAAGGTGCTGTCCCACAATTCGAGGATGTTGCTGAGCACCGCGATGTACAGGCCCAGCTTGTTGGTGAAGTAGTAGTGCAAGTTGGCTTTCGGCAACCCGGCACTCGCCGCGATGGTGTTCATGCTGGTGCCTTTGTAGCCATGACGGGCGAACTCGTCTTCGGCGGCCTGCAAAATCGCTTGTTCGTTCTTTTGGCGAATGCGGCTTGCAGGTTTTCCGGCGTGGTTGCTGTGGGCAGGAACTTCGAGGCTCATGGAGGTTTCCGTGCAGATCGATGAAGGCGACGTGTGCACAGATAACCCACCCTCAAGCCCCAGACAAGTCCCGATACGATAAAACCCTTAAAGCGGCTCCAGAGTGTCGCTTTCCAGGGTCCGGTTTGCGGCATCCACGGGAGCCTTGGCTTCAGGTAGCAGCAGGCACAATACGATGGCGGTCAGGCCGCCGCTGGTGATGGCCGAGTCGAACAGGTTCTGCACCAGGGTTGGCATCAGGTGCAGCAGGTTCGGTTGCGCCGCGATCCCCAGGCCGACGCCGAACGAGGTGGCGATGATCAGCATGCTGCGCCGATCCAGCGGGGCCTG
>NZ_JACARK010000198.1:0-3422 GCF_013386655.1 Pseudomonas sp. K5002
AGGTCGAGGCCGACGTTCATCAGCGCCAGTTCTTCTTCCAGCGCCGGCGCATGGCCGCACCACTGGCACAGGCGCTGGCCCTGGATCAGGGCGCTGTCGCCGAGGCGCAGCAGGTATTCGATCAGATCGGTTTCAGGGTTCATGGTCGACCTCACATATGCCCGACTTCGGCCGGCAACTCGTAGAAGCTGGCGTGGCGGTAGACCTTGTCATCGGCCGGGTCGAACAGCGGGTCTTTCTCGTCCGGCGACGAGGCGGTGATCAGCGCGGAAGGCACTACCCACAGGCTCACGCCTTCGCTGCGGCGGGTGTACAGCTCCCGGGCGTTTTCGATGGCCATGGTGGTGTCGGCGGCATGCACGCTGCCCACATGCTTGTGATTCAGGCCGTGCTTGCTGCGCACGAAGACTTCAAACAGGGTCCATTCAGACATAACGGTGACTCCACATCAGGTGGCCGATCAGGCGGCGTTCTTGTTCTGTTTTTTACGGGCGTGGGCGACGGCGGCTTCGCGTACCCAGGCACCGTCTTCAATCGCCTTGCGGCGGGTGGCGACGCGTTCCTGGTTGCACGGGCCGTTGCCCTTGAGCACTTCGTAGAACTCGCTCCACTGGATCTCGCCGAAATCGTAATGGCCGCGTTCGGCGTTCCACTTCAGGTCCGGGTCGGGGCAGGTGCAGCCCAGCAGCTCCAGCTGCGGGATGGTCTGGTCGATGAAGCGCTGGCGCAGTTCGTCGTTGCTCTGGCGCTTGATTTTCCAGGCCATGGACTGGGCGCTGTTGGGCGAGTGTTCGTCGCTGGGGCCGAACATCATCAGCGATGGCCACCAGAGGCGGTTGATCGCGTCCTGGACCATGTCTTTTTGCGCCTGGGTGCCCTGGCGCATCATGGTCAGCAGCAGTTCGTAGCCCTGGCGCTGGTGAAAGCTTTCTTCCTTGCAGATGCGCACCATGGCCCGGGAGTAGGGGCCGTAGGAGGTGCGCTGCAGTACCACCTGGTTGACGATGGCGGCGCCGTCTACCAGCCAGCCTACTGCGCCCATGTCGGCCCAGTTCAGGGTGGGGTAGTTGAAGATGCTGGAGTACTTGGCCTTGCCGCTGTGGAGCTTGGCGATTTCTTCGTCGCGGTCGGCGCCCAGGGTTTCCATGGCGCTGTAGAGGTACAGGCCGTGGCCGGCTTCGTCCTGGATCTTGGCCATCAGTTGCAGCTTGCGTTTGAGGGTGGGGGCGCGGGTGACCCAGTTGCCCTCGGGCAGCATGCCGACGATTTCCGAGTGGGCGTGTTGGGAGATCTGGCGGATCAGGGTTTGACGGTAGGCGTCGGGCATCCAGTTCTTGGCTTCGATCTTGATTTCGGCGTCGATTTTTTCCTGGAAAGCGCGTTCCTGGTCGGACATCTCGGAGAGGTCCTTGATGCGCTTTACTCCGGTTTCTACAAGCTGTGCGTACATGGGGGGTCTCCCGCCTTGTGTTTTGTCGTAGGCATGGAGGACTTTATAAGCGATACGGAAATTAATATCAAACACAAAATATGGTGTCGTTATTTGATGTTGTATCGCTTTGCGGGAAGGGAGCAGATATCTGTCGCTACGGTAACGGCGGCATAGGGTTCCCGGTCATCGTGGTAAGCAGGGCCAGTAGGCAAAAAACAGGGCCGCTTTATGTGGGAGCGGGCTTGCTCGCGAAGAACCTGAGTGCGCCGCGTTGAATCAGGATGCCCGCGTCATCGTTAACGACCTTCGCGAGCAAGCCCGCTCCCACATTTGAACCGTGTGCGCCTTTGATTTTGCTGGTGCTCTACCCCCACCCCAAAAAACGAGCAAAAAAAAGCCCCGCAAATGCGGGGCCAAAAAGGTGCAGCAGTCATGCCTTAGGGCGACGATCCATCACATGGCATGCCTTCCCCTCTGACCGCTTGATCGAATGCAGCGGCTGCAAAACGATACGCGAGCTGATCCCGATATACGTCTTGATGTGCCTGCTCAGTTCGCTGGAGACGGCTTTCTGTTGTTCATCATTGAGGTGCTGATGCTCAGCCTTCAGCTCCACATGCACATCCACACTGTCCAGGTTGCCATTACGATACAGATGTATCTCATAACACTCTGAAAGCTGTTTTATTTTAAGCACCTGCTCCTCGATCTGCGTGGGAAACACATTAACCCCGCGAATGATCAGCATGTCATCACTGCGCCCGGTGATCTTGTCGATCCGCCGCATCGGCCGCGCAGTCCCCGGCAGCAACCGCGTCAAATCCCGGGTGCGGTAGCGAATCATCGGCAGCGCCTCCTTGCTCAAGGAGGTAAACACCAGTTCACCCATCTGCCCGTCCGGCAGCACCTCACCCGTCACCGGGTCGATGATCTCCGGGTAGAAGTGATCCTCCCAAATGGTCGGGCCATCCTTGGTTTCCGCACACTCCATGGCCACCCCAGGCCCCATGATTTCCGACAGCCCATAAATATCCAGCGCCGTAATCCCCAGTCGCGCCTCGATTGCACTGCGCAGCTCGGCAGTCCACGGCTCGGCCCCAAAGATCCCCAGTCGCAACGCCAGCTTCTGTGGATCAATGCCCTGGCGCTCGATTTCATCGGCAATGTTCAGCATGTACGAGGGCGTGACCATGATGATGTCCGGCTGGAAATCCTTGATCAGTTGCACCTGTTTTTCCGTCTGCCCGCCGGACATCGGAATCACCGTACAACCCAGGCGTTCCGCGCCGTAGTGGGCACCAAGGCCGCCGGTGAACAGCCCGTAGCCATAGGAAATATGCACCTTGTCGCCACGCCGCCCACCGGCCGCGCGGATCGAGCGGGCCACCACATTGGCCCAGGTGTCGATGTCGTTCTGGGTGTAACCCACTACCGTCGGCTTGCCGGTGGTGCCGCTGGACGCATGCAGGCGCACCACCTCGTTCATCGGCACGGCAAACATGCCGTAGGGGTAACTGTCCCGCAGGTCGCCCTTGGTGGTGAACGGGAACCTGGCCAGGTCGTCCAGGGACTTGATGTCATCCGGGTGCACCCCCAGCGCGTCGAAGCGCTGACGGTACAGCGGCACATTCTGGTAGGCGTGGCGCAGGCTCCAGCGCAGGCGCTCCAGTTGATGGGCGCGCAGTTCGTCGACGCTGGCGGTTTCCAGCGGGTCCAGCACAGGGTTAAGCACGGCGTTTGGAATAGGCATGTTCATGAGTTCACTCGAATTATTTTTGTGTATCAGCCCACCGCACACCGTGGGCTTTGAGTGCATGCCCCAAGGATACCGCTAGGCTCCCCGGGAATCGCGAATCTTTAGTCGGACAGGCGCTCGATGATCAGCGCGATGCCCTGGCCCACGCCGATGCACATGGTGCACAGGGCGTAGCGGCCGCCACGTTCCTCCAATTCATGCAGGGCGGTAGTTACCAGCCGTGCGCCGCTCATC
>NZ_JACARK010000199.1:0-9688 GCF_013386655.1 Pseudomonas sp. K5002
GCTTGCTCGCGAAAGCGGAGTGTCAGTCAATGCATACGTGACTGACCCACCGTCTTCGCGAGCAAGCCCGCTCCCACATTTAGATCGAGTTACTGCTGGGCGATGCTGTAGCCCTCAAACGCCGTCTGCTGCTGCAGCGCGGTGATGATGCTTTTACGCGTCAGTGGCTGCTCGGCGCCCGAGTTATCCACAAAGGTTTCAACTTCCAGTTCCGCCTCGTCACCTTCACCGACAAAGGTAAAGCCGAGGAATTCAAACGCCTCACGGTCGACGTTCGGCTTGGAGCGCGGCGAACGCAGCGGCAGGGTGACGCTGATGCCGTCCTTGCTGATGGCGAACACTTCCACTTCCTTCTTCGGGCGGGAAGCCTTGCCTTTGCCGGCGCTCGGGTTGCTGATGGCCTGGTGGGTCTGGTTCAGCACCTTGAGGGCCAGGCCGTAGACCAGCTCCTGAAACTCCGGGTCGTCCTTGAAGCTGGACAGGATGCGGCTGATGGAGAACTTGCTGTTCAGGTCTTCGAGGGCGGCGTTGTCGGCGGCTTCGGCGTCCTTGAGCTGCTTGAGCTCGCCCATCAGGTCGTAGGCCTTGTCGTCGTCGAAAGCGTCGTGGGCCTGGCGGATGGCCATGCGCAGCTCGCGGATCTGGTCGCTTTCCTTGGAGGTGTGGAACGCGTCCAGCACCATTTCACTGATGGTCTTGGCCGCCGGCACGTGCTGTGAAAGATTGATGGCGTTTTCGTATTCAGCTTTGGATTGCAAGGCGACTACGGATTCTTCGGTGCGGGAATCAGACATTGAAATTTCACTACTTCAGTAAACGGGGAGACGGGAAAAGCGTCGCGCATTTTCAGCGGGGAGGGGGATCAGGTCAAGGCAGGATCCTGACGGTAAATGGCGTCAATAGTGATAGCGACACATGAGGATCTGTATTTCACCCTCCTCAATCCCGTACACCAGACGATGTTCCGCTGTGATTCGCCTGGACCAGAAACCACTGAGGTTATGTTTGAGTGGTTCTGGTTTGCCAACGCCGTCAAAAGGATCACGCTGGATCGATTTGATCAGTAAGTTGATGCGTTTGAGCCCAGCTTTGTCGTTTTGTTGAAACCAGAGGTAGTCGTCCCAGCCTTCAGGCGTAAAGAGTATTTTCATTCTTCAATCAACTGCCTCGGCTTGGCCTTTCCGGCTCGCAGGCTGTTGATCGATTTGATCAAGCGTTCCGCGTTGTTGGGAGAGCGCAGCAGATAGGCCGTCTCCTCAAGAGCGTTGAACTCTGAGAGAGAGATCATGACCACCGGTTCACCTTTTTGCCGGGTCACCAACAGAGGGGCACGATCTTCGTTTACCCGATCCATCGTGTCCGAGAGATGGGCCCGTGCATGGGTGTAGTTGATAGTTTCCATAATTGAGTCCTCGCTTAATGGCTGAAACGTACAGAAATACGTACAGGTCATCAAGGGGCATCTTACCAACGGTTGATTTAACCGAGGCGCTTGCCCATTTCGAAGGCGCGTTTTTCGTAGCCCAATTCCTGGTACAGCCGCTACCTGTTATCGGTCATCACGTAAAGGCGCGGCGTCGGCCCCAAGCCCTTCGACGAAGCCGGCAATGCGCTGGCAAGCCTCCCTGAGGGTGTCATCGGCGACGGTAAACGAAACCCGCACAAACCCTTCGGCGCTGGGGCCAAACGCCTGGGCGTCAAGCACCGATACGCCGGTCTGGCGATACAGTTGCCAGGCGAATTCCCGGCCGCTGAGCCCGGTGCGGCGTACGTCCACCAGCATGAACATGCCCGCCTGGGGGACTCGGCAGTCCAGCTCGCTGATCGCACTCAACGCGTTCACCACCAGGTCACGCCGGCGCCGATACACCGCACGGGCATCGCTGACCACGGCCTCATCCAGTTCCAGTGCCTTGATCGCCGCCGCCTGGATAAACCCTGGCAGGCCGTAAATCATGCACAGCAGCAAGTTCTCCAGATGGCTGATCAACGTGGGCGGGCCTGCCACCCAGCCTACCCGCCAGCCAGTCATGGCGTGGCTTTTCGACAGGCTGTTGAGCACCACCGTACGCTCGGCCATGCCGGGTAACGCGCTGATGCTCAGGTGTTGATCGTCATAGATGAGCTGCCCATACACTTCATCGCAAATCACCCACAGGTCGTGGGCGCGTGCCACTTCGGCGACGGCTTCCAGCTCTTCGCGGCAGTAGACATTGCCGGTGGGGTTGCACGGTGTAGCGAGGGCGATGCCCCGGGTCTTGTCGGTAATCGCGGCTTGCAGCGCGGTGCGGGTCAGGCGAAAGCCGTTGGCGGCCGGTTGTTCGACGGTTCTAATGCGTGCCCCCGAGGCTTGGACACAGGCCTCGTAGGTCAGGTACATCGGCTCTGGCACCAGCACTTCATCGCCGTGGCTGAACAGGCACAAGCAGGCCGCGAACAGGCCATTCTGCGCGCCGGCGACCAGGGCGATATTGTCGGCGTGCACCGCAATCCCTTGCAGCAGGCTCTGCCGGGCCGCGATGGCTTCCCGCAGTTCCGGGCGGCCGAGCACAGGGGTGTAGTGGGTGTCGCCGGCGCGCAGGGCGTCCACGGCGGTTTCACAGATCGCGCTGTGTGTGGCGAAATCCGGGTCGCCGACACTGAGCACAATCACGTCTTCGCCACGCAGTTGGGCTTCGGCGGCGGCGTAGTGAATATCCCAGGCACTGACGGATTCGCCGCCAATGCGCCCCACAAAGGGTGAATAACGCATCCTTGCTCTCCTCGCCGACATCGATGCCCGCGTCAATTAGTCAATTTCAGTTCCACTGTAGAACATGCCGCCTGATCCACATCAAGGGCCGCGCGCAAAAAATCCGCTACAACGAAGCTGGGGCTGGCCATGCCCCGGTTATCTGCCTGATGACCCAATAAAAACGATTGCAGACCTGCGCCGAGGGGACCGCCCCAGGCCGGGTTATTAAAGGAATAGTGCGATGATTTTTCCCCTGTCACGTCTGGGCCTTGTGGGGGTGGTGCTGTCCCTTCCCCTGCACGCCAACGAAGCCGACCCCACGCTGATCGAACAGGGCAAATACGTTGCCCAACTGGGCGACTGCATCGCCTGCCACACCGCCAGGCAAGGCGCGCAGATGGCCGGCGGGCTGGAACTGGGCACGCCGATGGGCACGATCTATTCGAGCAACATCACCCCGGACCGTGACACCGGCATCGGCCAGTACACCTTCGAGCAGTTCGACCGGGTGATGCGTGAAGGCGTGACGCCGGCCGGGCAGAACCTGTACCCGGCGATGCCTTACCCGTCCTACGCGAAGATGAGCGAAGGCGACATGCGCGCCTTGTTCGCCTACCTGATGCAGGGCGTGGAGGCGGTGAACAAACCCAACCTGGACGCCGAGATGGGCTTCCCGTTCAACCAGCGCTGGGGCCTGGCGTTGTGGAATTTGGCGTTTCTCGACAAGCAACCATTCGTGCCGGACCCGGCGAAGGATGACGTGCTTAACCGTGGCGCCTACCTCGTCCAGGGCCTGGGCCACTGCGGCTCGTGCCACACCCCGCGCGGCATCGCCTTCCAGGAAAAAGCCATGAGCGACGCGGGCCGCAGTGGCCGGCATTACCTGGCCGGTGAGACTGTCGAGCACTGGCGCGCCTTGAGCCTGCGCAACCTGTGGACGGTGGACGACACCGTGCAATTGCTCAAGACCGGGCAGAACCGCTTTGCCACGGTCGCGGGCAACATGGCGGATGTGATTCATCACAGTACCCAACACTTCACCGATGCCGATTTGACCGCCATCGCGACGTATCTCAAATCCCTGCCGCCGGGCAAGGACGACCTGCCGATGCCCGCCGTGGCCCACGAACCCGCCGCACCGCCCAAGGACTTGTTCACCAGCCGTGGTGGCCTGGGCTATATGCAGTTTTGCAGTGACTGCCACCGCAGCGATGGCGGCGGGGTGAAAGGGCTGTTCCCGCCGTTGGCCGGCAACCCGAGCGTTGCCTCGAACAACCCGACGTCACTGCTGCACATCACCCTCACCGGTTGGGAAACCGCCGAGACCGCAGCCCATCCACGGGTCTACACCATGCCTGGGTTTGCGCGGTTGGCGGATCAGGAAATCGCTGAAATCCTCAGTTTCGTGCGCAGCAGTTGGGGTAACGAAGGCACGCCTGTCACGGCTGCCCAAGTGAAGAAAATGCGTGGCCAGCTCACCCCGGTCACCACCGATTCGTCAGCGTTTGAAACCCCACGCCTGGCCGAATTGTTGGCGGCGCCGAATGCCGATCAGGTGGTACGCGGCATGCGCCTGCACCTGCAGACCAAGGAACTGCTGCCCAATAACGTGGGCAACTCGCTGAACTGCACCAGCTGCCATCTCAACGCCGGCACTGTGGCGGATGGTTCGCCGTTTGTGGGCGTCTCGGCATTTTTCCCGAGCTATGCGCCGCGTGCGGGCAAGGTGGTGAGCCTGGAAGAGCGGATCAACGGCTGCTTCCGTCGCTCGATGAATGGCAAGCCGTTGCCAGCGGAATCGGCGGAGATGCAGGCGATGGTGGCGTACTTCGACTGGATGAAAAACAACACCAGGCCCGAAGACAAGGTCGCCGGGCGCGGGGTGGGCAAGGTCGACCCGGCGATCAAGCCGGATATGCAGAATGGCAGGCAGGTCTACGCCAAGCAGTGCGCGGTGTGCCATGGCGACAATGGCCAAGGGTTGACGCGGGCGGATGGCGAGTTGGTGTACCCGCCGTTGTGGGGCGAGCAGTCGTTCAATATCGGGGCGGGGATGGCGCGGCTGTACACGGCGGCGGCGTTCGTCAAACGCAACATGCCAATCGGTTTCCACGAGAAATTCCCGTTGGGGCAGGGCGGGTTGTCGGATCAGGAGGCGGTGGATGTGGCAGCGTACTTCTCCCAACAACCTCGTCCGGATTTCCCGGACAAGGTGAAGGACTGGCCGAAGGGGGGTAAGCCCGTGGATGCGCGGTACTAACCCCACCACCTATTCGAAGTGGGCACAGTCAATGTGGGAGCGGGCTTGCTCGCGAAGACGGTGAGTCAGTCACCCATGTATTGACTGACACTGCGCTTTCGCGAGCAAGCCCGCTCCCACAGTTTTAACCGAGTGCAGTCAGTTAGAAGGTGGTGCGCAACCCGACCTGCACACTTCGACCCGGCGCCGGGGCGATGTCCCGCAGGATCGAACTGGCGTAGCGCACGGTCTGGTTCGTCAGGTTCTCGCCGTTGACGAACGCCAGCCACTGGCTGCCGCCGACATTGAAGCGGTAGCCGGCGCTGGCGCCCAAGGTGGTGTAGCCGTCGGTGCCGCTTTCGTTATCCGGCACCCGCCCCTGGCCCGCCGCGTGTTCAACGTCAATCCGCGCCTGCCAGCGATCCAGTTCCCACAAGAGGCCGCTGTTCAAACGCAACGGCGCAATGCGGGGCAACGCTTCACCCGTGTCCAGGTTGGTTGCACGGGTGTAGTCGCCCGACAGTTCCAGCGCGAACTTGCCGTAGGCACCTTCCCCCAGCTTGATGTGATCCTGGGCTTCAAAGCCTGCGAAACGCGCACGCACACCGGAATATTTGTACTCAGGGATGCCGCCGGCGTCTTCCTCGCCTTCGTCATTCAAGGTGCGACCGCTGCCCAGCAGGCCGATGTAATTGGAGAAGTGGCTGTAGAACACGCCGAAGCTGCCCTTGTGGGTGCCGTTGTCGAAGCGCAGTGCCAGGTCGCTGGACACGGCTTTTTCTTTCGACAGGTTGGCGTCGCCCAGTTCATAGGTGCCGGTGGCGACGTGAGCGCCGTTGGCATACAGCTCGTAGAAGGTCGGGGCACGTTCGGTGTAGCCGAGGGTGGCGGCCAGGGACCAGATCGGCGTGAGGGTGTACACCGCGCCGGACGACAGGCTGCCGGCGGTGAAGTCGGCGGATTTGTCGGCATTGACGAAGCGTGCGTTGCCTTTGCCGTCCGGGTCGACGTTAGTGTGTTCCAGGCGCCCACCGAGGCTCAGCTTGAGGCGCTCGGTGGCCTGCATTTCTTCGAGGATAAACAGGGCGCCGGCGTTGGTATCGGTCTGCGGCACGAAGGCTTCTTCACCCAGGGCCGAGAATTCATTGCGACTGACTTGGGCGCCCACCACGCCGTTGAACGGCCCGATCGGCAAGTGTCGCGCTTCCACCCGGGCTTCATAGCCCTTGTTCTTGAAGGTGGTGCCGGTCTCGCCGCCTTCGATTTCCATGTGCTTGTAGTCGGTATAGCCGGCGTCGAGTTTGACCGAGGTGAACGGGCCTTGCAGGTTGCGGATTTCGGACGCAAAGGCGTAGTGATCCTGCTTCATGCGGATGCGCACGTCCTGCTCGGCCGGGGAGCCGTAGTTGCTGTCGTAGTTGCTGTAGGACAGCCCGGCGTAACCGTCGTCCCAAGTGTAGGAACCGCCGACTGCACCACCGTCCTGGCGTCCGTCGCTGTTGCCGAGGCGACCGTTCTTGCCTTCACCGTCGTCGCTTGGCGGTGCATGGCGGCTGCGGGCAAAGCCGGGGATTTTCAGGTCGTTGAATTCCCGCGCGCTGGCGTCCAGGTGCAAGGCGAAGGTGCCGTTGCCGGCTTCCAGTTTGCCGGCGCTGCTGCGGGTGGTGTCGGCGCCGCCGTAGCGCAATTCACCGGCACCGTGAATGCCTTCGATGGCTTCGGTGGGGATGCGGTTGTCGAAGGTATTGACCACGCCGCCGATGGCGCTGCCGCCGTAGAGCAGGGCGGCCGGGCCGCGCACGATTTCGATGCGGTCGACGTTGACCGGGTCCAGCGGCACCGCGTGGTCATAGGACAACGACGAGGCATCCAGCGCGCCGACTCCGTTGCGCAGGAGGCGAATGCGGTCACCATCCTGGCCACGAATGATCGGCCGGCTGGCCCCCGGGCCGAAGTACGACGACGACACACCGGGCTGCTTGTTCAGGGTTTCACCCAGGCTGCCTTTTTGTTGCAGGGTCAGGTCATCGCCTTCCAGCACGGTGGTGGGCGAGGCGAGGGTTTCGCTGCCCAGCGGGTTGCCGGTGATGACTTGGGGTTGCAGTTCCAGGGCGTTGGCCTGGGAGGTGATCAACAGGGCGGCGGCCAGCGGGGTGAGGCGCCAGAGAGAAGAGAGGGACATCGGTCGTTCCTTGGCAAACGGCAAAAAGAGAAGGCTGAAAACGGTAAGGGATTCGATACCCTTTGATAGTTATCGTTACAATATAACATCACTTTTTTCCCTGCCAAGGGGAACTTTCCCAAACCCCGCTCGATCACTCCCACGCTGATCGTTCCCACGCTCTGCGTGGAAATGCATGCCGTGACGCTCTGCGTCACCATTGCGCAGGGTTAAAACTTGCGTCGACCGAGGGACGCAGAGCGTCCAATTCGGCATTCCCATGCAGGGCGTGGGAACGATCGAACAGTGGCCTATAGTGAAGGCAACGCTTCCACCCGCACGGCCCGTCCGCTAAGGTGCGCGGCTTCGTTTTCTTCTTTTCTGCACAAAAGGCCCGGCATGACCGCGACAAACAAAGACCCACTGCACGGCGTCACCCTGGAACAGGTCCTCACCGCGCTGGTGGCGCATTACCAATGGGAAGGCCTGGCCGAGCGCATCAACATCCGCTGTTTTTCCAGTGACCCGAGCATCAAGTCGAGCCTGTCGTTCCTGCGCAAGACCCCGTGGGCGCGGGAGAAGGTCGAAGGTTTGTACGTGAAGTTGATGCGCACCAAGCGACCGGTCGAGGACTGAGGTGAAACGTCACCTTATCGGCCTCGCAGCCCTCGGCGGTTGGGCCGGCCTGGCGCTGCAGCAGTACATCATTTTCTACTTCCGCTGGGTCGATGGCGCCAGCCTGTTGCCGGGCCTGGTGAATTTCTTCAGCTTCTTCACCGTGCTCACCAACACCCTGGTGGCGGTGGTGTTGACCCATGCGTGGGTGCAACGGCCAACCGCGGCGAGCCGATTCTTCCTCGGGCCCGTAGTCAGCAGCGGGATTGCCGTGAGCATTGTCGTGGTCAGTCTCGCCTACAGCCTGTTGTTGCGCCACATGTGGCAGCCTGCGGGGGTGCAGTTTGTGGCGGACGAGTTGCTGCACGACGTGATGCCGTTGGTGTTTGTCGCGTATTGGTGGTGGTGCGTGCCCAAGGGCAGTCTGCGCCTCAAACACATCGGGCTGTGGGTGATTTACCCGGTGGTGTACTTCGCCTATGCGTTGTTGCGCGGGTATGTGTGGGGGCTGTATCAGTACCCGTTCATTAACGTGGACACCCTGGGTTATCCACAGGTGTTCATCAATGCCGGGGGGATTCTGGTGGGGTTTGTGCTGATTGCTCTGGGGGTGGTGGGGCTGGATAAAATCTGTAGGAGTGAGCTTGCTCGCGAAGAACGTTAACGATAACGCAGTGTGTCTGGTTTAACGCGGCGCTCTCAGGTTCTTCGCGAGCAAGCTCGCTCCTACAGGGATCACTGTTGCCAGTAACCCACGGCCTTGAGGAATGCCTCATTGACGTTGTGCGTGTCCAGCAGCACCCGCCGTACTTGGCGCGAGAGCTTGCTCTCGGTGGCGACAAAGCTGTACAGCGAACCGTCCGGCAGCGTCAGGTTGTGCACCGTCTCGAGCAGGTCATCCTGGCCGCGCACCACCCAGATCACTTCCACTTCGGCAGCGCTGGCCAGCGGCTGCTGTTCCGCCGCATTGGCGATCTCGATCACCGCCAATACCTTGCGCCCCGCCGGTAATTCGTCCAGGCGCCGGGCAATCGCCGGGATCGCGGTTTCATCGCCGATCAACAGGTAGCTGTCGAAGATATCCGGCACGATCATCGAGCCACGCGGCCCACCGATATGCAGGTGCTGGCCGACCTTGGCCTGCTCTGCCCAGGTGGAGGCAGGGCCATCGCCATGCAGCACGAAGTCGATGTCCAGCTCGCCGATGTCCAGGTCGTACCGGCGTGGGGTGTAGTCGCGCATGGCGGGTTGCGGGCCGTCGCCGCGCAGGTTGAAGTCGGGGCTGTCCAGCGCCGCTTGTTCGGCGGCGTTCTGTGGGAACAGCAGCTTGATGTGATCGTCACTGCCCAGGCTGATAAAGCCCGCCAGTTCCGGCCCGCCCAGGGTGATGCGGCGCATGCGCGGGGTGATGTCGACCACCCGCAGGACTTCGAGGCGGCGGCGTTTGATTTCGTGGGTCACGCGGTGGATGGCTTGGGTATTCATTGAGCTTTCCCGTCGGCAATGGCTTGGGCGGTGCTGTTGAGCAGCGCCGCGACACGAACGATTTCTTCCGGGCTCCAGCGCCCGTGGTGCGAATGCAAGGCGTGGCGCAGGTTATGCACCGCCTCGTGGATTTCCGGCGGACGGTCCTGGCCCCGCAGCGAACGTTTGCTCACATCCATGCGCATGCGAATGCCTTCGAGGGCAACCGCCTGTTCGCTTAAGAAGAGACGACCGGCGTCGGTGATTGTGTAGCGTTTTTTTCCGTCTTCGGCGTCGCCGGTAATCAGTTCGCTTTCTTCGAGAAAGGTCAGCGTGGGGTAGATCACGCCGGGGCTGGGGCTGTAGGCGCCGTCGAACAGGGTCTCGATCCGGCGAATCAGGTCGTAGCCATGGCACGGCTGTTCGGCGATCAGCGCCGGCAGCAGCAGTTTCAGGTCGCCGGGGGCGAAGACCC
>NZ_JACARK010000002.1:0-2385 GCF_013386655.1 Pseudomonas sp. K5002
TACATGCCCGGCGGCGTGGGCGCGGTGGCCTACAACGCCGTCGTGGCGCAGCGTCCGGCCGACGCCGGCACGCTGGTGGCGTGGTCCAGCGGCTCGCTGTTGAACCTGGCCCAGGGCAAATTTGGCCGCTTCGATGAAAGCGCCGTGCGCTGGCTCGCGGCCGTCGGCACCAGCTACGGTGCCATCGCGGTGAAAAACGATTCGCCCTACAAAAACCTCGACGATCTGGTCAAGGCCCTGAAGAAAGATCCGGGCAGCGTGGTCATCGGTTCCGGCGGCACCGTCGGCAGCCAGGACTGGATGCAAACCGCCCTGATCGCCAAGGCCGCCGGCATCAACCCGCGTGACCTGCGCTACGTGGCACTGGAAGGCGGCGGCGAGATCGCCACCGCCCTGCTAGGCGGCCATATCCAGGTAGGCAGTACCGACATCTCCGACTCCATGCCGCACATCCTCAGTGGTGACATGCGCCTGCTGGCGGTGTTCTCCGACGAACGCCTGGACGAGCCGGAAATGAAGAACATCCCGACCGCCAAGGAACAAGGCTACGACATCGTCTGGCCGGTGGTGCGTGGCTTCTACCTCGGGCCAAAAGTCAGCGACGAAGACTATGCCTGGTGGAAAGACGCCTTCGACAAACTGCTGGCTTCCGAAGAGTTCGCCAAGCTGCGTGACCAGCGCGAGCTGTTCCCGTTCGCCATGACCGGCCCGGAGCTGGACACCTACGTGAAGAAACAGGTGGCTGACTACAAAGTGCTGGCCAAAGAGTTCGGCCTGATCCAGTAATCGCCCCTCTGTGGGAGCGGGCTTGCTCGCGAAAAACTTCAACGATGACGCGTGCTGCCTGTATAAACGCGACGTCCTGGCGTTCTTCGTGAGCAAGCTCGCGCCTACAAGAGTCTCCAAGGAGTTTCCCATGCTCTTACAACGCATTTTCGCCTCAGTGATGTTGCTGGTCTGTGCCGGCCTCGCACTGATGGCCTGGCCATATCAGGCGTCGTTTTCCTACGAGCCGGTAGGGCCTCGGGCCTACCCGCTGCTGATGCTCGGGCTGATGGGCCTGGGCCTGATCTACATGCTGTTTCGTCCACAGCCCACCAAGCACACAGAAGAAGAGCCCGCGCTGGACCGCCAGACCCTGATCAAGATCGGCATCTGCGTCGGGTTGCTGCTGGTGTTTGCCGGCACCTTCGAACCCTTGGGTTTCATCCTCAGCAGCATGCTGATCGGCATTCCGATGGCGCGCCTGTATGGCGGCCGCTGGATGCCCAGCGTGGTGATCGTGACCTTGATGAGCATCGGTCTTTACCTGCTGTTCGACAAGGCCATGGATGTACCGCTGCCGCTCGGCCTGCTTGAAGTTCTGGAGAACTGATATGGATACGTTCAGCTATTTGGGCCAGGGCTTCGGCGTTGCACTGACCCCTTACAACCTGATCACCGCACTGTGCGGCACCTTGATCGGCACCGTGGTCGGCCTGTTGCCGGGCCTTGGGCCGATCAACGGCGTAGCGCTGTTGATCCCCATCGCATTTGCCCTGGGGCTGCCGCCTGAGTCGGCCTTGATCCTGTTGGCGGCCGTGTACCTGGGCTGCGAATACGGCGGGCGCATCAGCTCGATCCTGTTGAACATCCCGGGTGAAGCTTCCACCGTGATGACCACCCTCGACGGCTACCCGATGGCTCGCAAAGGCCTGGCGGGCGTGGCGTTGTCGCTGTCGGCGTGGAGTTCGTTCATCGGTGCGTTTATCGCCACCTGCGGCATGGTGCTGTTCGCCCCGCTGCTGGCCAAATGGGCGATTGCCTTCGGCCCGGCGGAATATTTCGTACTGATGGTGTTTGCCATCGTCTGCCTGGGCGGCATGGCCGGTGACAAGCCGCTGAAGACCTTTGTCGCGGCCTTGATCGGCCTGTTTCTGTCAGCAGTGGGTATCGATGCCAACAGCGGCGTGTACCGCTTCACCGGCGATAACATCCACCTGACCGACGGCATCCAGTTCGTGGTGCTTGTATTGGGCCTGTTCTCCATCAGCGAGATCCTGTTGCTGCTGGAAAAAACCCACCGTGGCCAGGAAGCCGTGAAAGCCACCGGACGCATGATGTTCAACCTGAAGGAAGCTTCCGCGGTATTCGTCGTGAATATTCGCTGCGGCCTGCTGGGTTTCATCATGGGCGTATTGCCGGGCGCGGGTGCCACACTGGCCTCGGCCGTGGCCTACATGACCGAAAAACGCCTGGCCGGTGCCAGCGGTAAATTCGGTCAGGGCGACATGCGCGGCCTGGCGGCTCCGGAAACCGCGATCGGCGCTTCCGCCTGCGGCGCCCTGGTGCCGATGCTGACCCTCGGCGTACCCGGCTCGGGCACCACGGCGGTGATGATCGGCG
>NZ_JACARK010000020.1:0-17438 GCF_013386655.1 Pseudomonas sp. K5002
GCCGGCAGGCCGGCGTCGATCCAGCATTGCACGGTCAACTCGGCGACTTTCGGGGTCAGTTCGCTCGGTTTGAACAGTACGGTGTTACCCGCCAGCAAGGCCGGTACGATGTGGCCGTTAGGCAGATGACCGGGGAAGTTGTAAGGGCCAAACACCGCCACCACACCGTGGGGCTTGTGGCGCAATACGGCAGTGGCGTCGCCCAACGGGCCGCTCTTTTCGCCGGTACGTTCGCGGTAGCTTTGCACCGAGATCGCGACCTT
This sequence comes from Pseudomonas sp. K5002, assembly GCF_013386655.1. Lineage (NCBI taxonomy): Bacteria > Pseudomonadati > Pseudomonadota > Gammaproteobacteria > Pseudomonadales > Pseudomonadaceae > Pseudomonas > Pseudomonas sp. K5002. The sequence continues at coordinate 264 of NZ_JACARK010000020.1, forward strand.
GTTGACCATGCTGGTGACTTCAGTCGCCGATTCCCACAAAGGCTTGCCGGTTTCCTCACCGATGCAGCGGGCGAGTTCGTCAGCACGACTCTTCAGGTTGGCGGCGAAGGCTTCCAGCACGCTCAGGCGCTCTTCCAACGAACGCTTGGCCCAGGCCGGAAACGCCTGGCGTGCGGCCTGGACGGCGGACTCGACCTGCTCGGCGGTGGCGCCATTACCCGACCACACCACCTGCTGGGTCACCGGGTTCAGCGACTCAAACACTTCACCCTGGCCAGCCAGCCATTCACCTGCGATGTATAGCGAATTCATTATTTCGACTCCCGGGCAGCGGACAACGGTACGGCACGCACTTGATCACCGGCGATCAGTTGCAGGCGCTTGGCGGTCTGTTGATCGACCACCAGGGTGCCCGCAGCCAACCGCGCCGGCGCGGCGGTGATACGGCAATCTTCACGTTTGCGGTTATGGATCAGGAACGGCGTGGCGTCGTCGCCCGGCGTACCAATCGCCAGCACCAGCGCTTCGCTGTCGCGCACGGCGCGGATCTTGGTGGTTTCACACTCCACCGCCGGGCCCGCGTCGAAGATGTCGACGTAGCCCTGGTAGCTGAAACCTTCGCTCTTGAGCATGCTCAGGGCCGGCTCGGTGTCGGTGTGGACCTTGCCGATCACGTTGCGCGCGTCTTCAGACAGGAAGCAGGTGTACAGCGGAAACTTCGGCATCAGCTCGGCGATAAACGCCTTGTTGCCCACGCCGGTGAGGTAGTCGGCCTGGCTGAATTCCATCTTGAAGAAGTGCCGGCCGAGGCTTTCCCAGAACGGCGAGCGCCCGGCTTCGTCGGACATGCCGCGCATCTCGGCGATGATCTTGTTGCCGAACAGCTGCGGGAATTCCGCGATAAACAGCATGCGCGCCTTGGCCAGCATGCGGCCGTTAAGGCCGTTGCGGTAATCGGCGTGCAGGAACAACGAGCACAGCTCGGAGTTGCCGGTCAGGTCGTTGGCCAGAAACAGCGTCGGGATTTCACGGTAGATGTTCAGCTCCTGGGAGGCGCTGACCGTCAGGCCGACCCGGAAGTTGTACCAGGGCTCGCGCAGACCGACTGCACCGGCGATGGCGGAAATCCCCACCACGCGACCTTCGTCGTTTTCCAGCACGAACAGGTAGTCCGCATCACCGCGCCCGGCTTCGCCGCGAAAGGTCTTTTCAGCCCAGCCGACCCGATGGGTCAGGCGCTCTTCGTTGGCCGGCAAGGTGGTGAGGCCGGTGCCGGTGCTGCGCGCCAGATCAATCAGGGCCGGTAAATCGCTGCTGCGTACGGGACGAACGATCATGCTATCTCCTCAAACGGGCCGCCTTGCAAGCCACCCGCGAAACTCATTCTTAAACCGCTACCAGTCGAACGCTGGCACCTTCGCCGACGCCCAGGGCTTCGGCGGTTTCCAGGTCCAGGGTCACTGGCTTGCCCGGCGCGTAGTCCAGCTCCAGCATCACCGCGCGGTAATCCTGCAACTGGCCGTTGCTCACCAGGTACTGGCGGCCGACACCCTTGACCATCTCACCGATCTTCACCGGCACCACACGGCTCTGGGCGATCGAGCGAATGCCCGAGACGCGCGCATGCAGGGTTGGGCCGCCGTCGAAGATGTCGATGTAATGGTCGGTCTCGAAGCCTTCGCGCATCAGGATGTCGAAGGTGATCTGCGCCCGCGGGTGCACCTGGCCCATGGCTTCCTGGGCGGCGTCCGGCAACAGCGGCACGTAGATCGGGTAATGCGGCATCAGTTCGGCCAGGAAGGTCCGGCTCTTCAACCCGCACAGGCGCTCGGCGGCGGCGTAGTTGAGGTCGAAAAAGTTGCGGCCGATGGCGTCCCAGAACGGCGAATCACCGTTCTCGTCGCTGTAGCCCACAATCTCGGTGACCACCGAATCGGCGAAGCGCTCCGGGTGGCCGGCCACGAACAGCAGGCGGCCACGGGAGTTGAGCTCCGACCACGGCGAACCCACCAGCTCCGGCACCACGTAGAAGCTGGTCAGCAGGCTGTTGCCGGTGAGGTCATGGCACTGCGAGAGCACGTGGATCTTGTTGTGGATCTTCAGCTCGCGGGAAGCGTGCACGAAGGTCTCGTTACGGAAGCTGTAGAACGGTTCCGAGTAGCCGGCCGAGGCAACGATGGCCGAACAGCCCACCAGCTTGCCGGCGTCGGTGTCTTCCAGGACGAAGAAATAGCTTTCTTCACCGTTGAAGCTGACCTCGGCGGCGAAGGACGCTTCGCTCGCAGCGATCTTGTCGCTCAGGCGTTCGACATCATCCGGCAAGGAGGTGACACCAATCGGGCTGTCCGCAGCCAGACGCTGTACCTCGCCCAGATCAGCCATTTGCGCGGGGCGCATCACCAGCATGGTGTCACTCCTTAACTCGAAAACTCACAGGAAAAAATGCCGGACACGATCTTGAAATCAGTGAGGTCAAGTGTGGGAGCGGGCTTGCTCGCGAAAGCGGTGTGTCATTCAACATTTCAGGTGACTGAGCCACTGCATTCGCGAGCAAGCCCGCTCCCACATTTGATCTTCACAGCTTCAACTAAAGAGTCCGGCATACAAAATTTGTGTTGGGCGCCCGACTCGCCGGGCACCCAACGGTCCATCAGGCTTGCGTCAGCTTTTTCACCGCACGTTCGAAGCGGTCCAGACCTTCCTGGATATCGGCATCTTCCACCACCAGGCTCGGGGCGAAGCGCACCACATCCGGGCCGGCTTGCAGGATCATCAAGCCTTCGCGCTCGGCGGCGTTGAAGATGTCCTTGGCCTTGCCTTTCCAGGCATCGCTCAGCACGCAACCGAGCAGCAGGCCCAGGCCACGCACTTCGGTGAAGATGCCGTATTGCTGGCCAATCTTCTCCAGACGGGAAACGAACAGGTCGTGCTTGGCGTTAACGCCGGCCAGCACTTCTGGCGTGTTGATCACGTCGATCACCGCTTCCGCCACCGCGCACGCCAGCGGGTTGCCGCCGTAGGTGGTGCCGTGGGTGCCGACCACCAGGTGCTTGGCCAGGTCTTCGCGAGTCAGCATGGCCGCGATCGGGAAACCGCCGCCCAGGCTCTTGGCGCTGGTGAGGATGTCCGGCACGACGCCGTAATGCTGGTAGGCGAACAGCTCGCCGCTGCGGCCCATGCCGGTTTGCACTTCGTCGAACACCAGCAGCGCGTTGTTCGCGTCGCACAGGTCGCGGGCACCTTGCAGGTACGACAGTTCTGCCGGCAGCACGCCGCCTTCGCCCTGGATCGGCTCCAGCACCACGGCGCAGGTCTTGTCCGAGACGGCGGCTTTCAGCGCCTCCAGATCGTTGTAAGGCACGTGGGTGATGCCGACGATCTTCGGACCGAAGCCGTCGGAGTACTTCGACTGGCCACCCACGTTCACGGTGAACAGGGTACGGCCGTGGAAGCTGTTCAGCGCGGCGATGATTTCGTATTTCTCGGTGCCGAAGCGGTCGAACGCGACACGACGGGCCAACTTGAAGGCGGCCTCGTTGGCTTCGGCGCCGGAGTTGCAGAAGAACACACGCTCGGCAAACGTGGCGTCGATCAGCTTATGGGCCAGGCGCAGGGCCGGCTCATTGGTGAAGACGTTGGACACGTGCCACAGCTTGTTGGCCTGTTCGGTCAGTGCACCGACCAGCGCCGGGTGGGCGTGGCCCAATACGTTGACCGCGATGCCGCCGGCAAAGTCGATCAGCTCTCGGCCCGCCTGGTCCCATACGCGCGAACCTGCGCCACGCACGGGGATGAAAGCGGCAGGTGCGTAGTTGGGAACCATGACCTGGTCGAAATCGGCACGTTGCACCGGGGCTTGCTCAACGGACATCGGAGTCTCCTGAAGAGGAACGCCTGCCTGAAACTGGCGGGCGATGCAGGGATTGTAAGGACAGTTTTCAGCGCGGCCTTGCCGCCAAGCGACAACTTCTTATAGCGCCAACCCGCGATTTTCGCGGGTTTACGCCAATGCGACAAATAGCATCGCAATGGCGCAGTTTAAACCGCCCGGGCCGGTTTTGGGCGGTCGGTGAGGCACAACTATCCAATGCCGTCGCCGATGGCCGTTTTGGTCTGCTGTTGATCTCATCCGCGCACAGGAACAGCGTCATGCCTGGAGATGCCGGCCGAGCACTGATGCCTAGCCGCGCTCGGACGGCACCGACGACAATTCGAACGGGCTGCTGCTGCGGCGCTGGTTGCGGTCTTCACGAGGGGTGGCGCCGAAGAAGTTGCGGTAGGCGCTGGAGAAGTGCGGCCCCGAGGAGAAGCCGCAGGACAGGCCGATCTGGATGATCGACTTGCTGGTTTGCATGAGCATCTGGCGGGCCTTGTTCAGGCGCAGTTCCAGGTAGTACTGGCTGGGGACGCGATTGAGGTATTGCTTGAAGATCCGCTCGAGCTGTCGTCGGGACACGCACACATGCTGGGCGATTTCGTCGGTGGTCAGCGGCTCTTCGATGTTGGCCTCCATCAGCAAAACCGCCTGGGTCAGCTTTGGATGGCTGGAACCCAGGCGGTTTTGCAGCGGGATGCGCTGGCGCTCGCCGCCTTCGCGGATGCGCTCTACCACCAGTTCTTCCGAGACGGCACCGGCCAGTTCGGCGCCGTGGTCACGGGCCAGCACCGCCAGCAGCAGGTCGAGTACCGACATGCCACCGCAGGCGGTCAGGCGGTCACGGTCCCAGTCGAACAGATGGCTGGTGGCGATGACCTTGGGGAAACGCTCGGCGAAATCGTCCTGCCAGCGCCAGTGCACAGCGGCGCGGTAACCGTCGAGCAGACCGAGCTGGGCCAACGGATACACACCGGCCGACAGGCCGCCGATCACACACCCGGCACGCACCAGTTGCTTGAGGGCGGTGCTGAGCTGGGAGGCGATGACGGTCGGTGGCTCATCGGCCAGCAGGAACAGCTTTTGGAAACTTTCCAGCTTGCCGGCCCAGGGCTCACCCGGCAGTTGCCAGGCGCCGTCGATTGGCGGTTCGGCCTGCAAAAACGAGAGTTCGTACACCACGTCCGGATGCACCCGCTGAGCAACGCGCAAGGCCTCCTCAGCCAGCGCAAGCGTCAGTGCTTTAGTGCTGGGCCAAATCAGGAAACCAATTCGATGGGCAGTCATGGAGTGCTATCCGAAGCGAGTAACAGTAATGAAGACAAAGGCCAATGCTAGCCCGTAAACCAACACAAATCTCTAAAGCTGGTGAAGATCCAAATGTGGGAGCGGGCTTGCTCGCGAAAGCGGTGTATCAGTTGATACATCCGGTGACTGATCCACCGCATTCGCGAGCAAGCCCGCTCCCACAGGGGATTGGGCAACCTCAGGATTGTGAAGCTTGCACTAATTCAGTGCATAAAAGCAGTTCTGTTTACTTCAAGCTGCCGGAAAGAAACTGCTGCAAACGCTCGGACTGTGGGTTGACCAGCACTTCGCGCGGGTTGCCACGTTCTTCAACGATGCCTTTGTGCAGGAATACCAACTGGTTGGAGACTTCACGGGCAAAGCCCATTTCGTGGGTCACCACCACCATGGTCCGGCCTTCCTGGGCCAGGTCCTGCATCACCTTCAGCACTTCGCCCACCAGCTCCGGGTCGAGGGCCGAAGTGGGTTCGTCGAACAGCATCACCTCAGGCTCCATCGCCAGGGCACGGGCAATCGCCACGCGTTGCTGTTCACCGCCGGACATGTGGCCAGGGAACGCATCCTTACGATGGCCCACACCGACTTTAGCCAGGTAGTGCTCGGCCTTTTCCCGGGCGTCTTTTTTCGACATGCCCAAGACGTGCACCGGTGCTTCCATGACGTTTTCCAGCGCGGTCATGTGGGACCACAGGTTGAAATGCTGGAACACCATCGACAGTCGCGAACGCATGCGTTGCAGCTGTTTCGGGTCCGCGGCCTTCATGGCGCCGTCCTTGTTGGCCACCAGTTTCAGCTCTTCGTTATTGAGCAGAATCTTGCCGGCGTGGGGCTGCTCCAGCAGGTTGATGCAGCGCAAAAAGGTACTTTTGCCCGAGCCACTGGACCCGATGATGCTGATCACATCACCGGCCGCGGCGGCCAGGGAAACACCTTTGAGCACTTCATGACTGCCATAGCGTTTATGCAGGTCTTGGACTTCAAGTTTGTACATGCGGTCGGTTCTCACAAAAACAGTTGGTCAGTCGTTGAGCAAGCGCCCGTGCCGCAGCGCTTCGCGCCCCGCCACCTTGGCCAGCCAGAAACCCGCTTGGGCATAACGTAGCCGTTCAACGGCAAACAGCACCCCAGGCGTGCCCGCGCAAACAATGCTCACGCGGTCGGACAAGGGATCGATCACTTCAAATATCGGGTCGCCGGCTTCGATTACGTCACCGGCTTTACGCAGGTAGCTGATCACGCCGGCGTGGGGCGCGAACAACAACTCGGTGCCTTCGAAGGGCAGGCCTTCGCAGGGCTCGTGCTGCGGCGCGGGCCATTCACCACGGATCAGGCCTTGCTCGGCGAGGAACGCCAGGATGCCTTCGGCGTGGAAAATCGCCTCGTCACGACCGGTATCGGCCTGGCCACCCAGCTCCAGAGTCGTCGCCAGGCACGCCAGGGGAATCTGCGCCTCGGGGAACGCCCGAGCCAGGCGCAGCCACGGTAGCGAGCAGGCTTCGTCAAACGAACTGCCGCCGGAATCTTCCGCCAGCAGGCCGACCTTCACATTCAGGTGCGCCGACAGCGAACGCCACTGCGGCCAGTGTTGCGGCAGCGCGTACATGTGCAACGCGGCTTCGGCGTCGCAATGCAGGTCGAGGACCACGTCGGCGGTGCAGGCATGGCTCAGCAACACCCGCTGCATGCCTTGCAACTGGCTGCTCGGCGCCGGCAACGCATTGAGCGCATCGCTCATGGCCTGGCGGATCAAGCGCACATTGGCGTGAGGATCATCCCCCAGCTTGCCCTTGAGCAACTCGGTAACCGGCTCGCTCAACTCAACGAAGTCGCGGTTGAAATTCTTGCCGCTGCCGATCTCGAAACGGCCCTGGTGACTGCCTTGCAGCAGTTGCCCCAGGCCCATCGGATTGGCGACGGGAACCAGCTCGATCACGCCGTTGAGGGCGCCTTGCTGTTCCAGTTCCGTCAGGCGCTTTTTCAGCTCCCAGGCGGCGCGCATGCCGGGCAACTCATCCGCGTGCAGGCTGGCCTGGATATAGGCCTTGCGCTCGCCGCTACCGAAACGAAACACCGTCAGCTGGCGTTCGCAGCCCAGGTGACCCCAGGGCAACAGGTGATCGATACGTTCCATATCAATGCTTCCGTGGAGCCAGGTAGCTCAGCCAGCGGCCTTCGGCCAACTTGAACAGGCGCACCAGGATGAAGGTCAGGCACAGGTAGAACGCACCCGCCGTGATATAGGCTTCGAACGGCAAGTAGTACTGGGCGTTCACCGTGCGTGCGGCACCGGTGATGTCGATCAGGGTGACGATGGACGCAAGACTGGTGGTCTGGAGCATCATGATCACTTCGTTGCTGTATTGCGGCAGCGCCCGGCGCAGGGCCGATGGCAGCAGGATCCGGCGGTACAGCTTGTAGCGCGACATGCCCATGGCCTTGGCTGCCTCGATCTCGCCGTGGGGCGTGGCCTTGAGGCTGCCGGCGATGATCTCGGCGGTATAGGCGCTGGTGTTCACGGCAAACGCCAGGCACGCGCAGAAGGTCGCGCTGGACAGCAGTGGCCACATGAAGCTTTCGCGCACCGCTTCGAACTGGGCCAGGCCGTAGTAGATCAAGAACAGCTGCACCAGCATCGGCGTGCCGCGAATCACATAGGTGTAGAGCCAGGCAACACCGTTGACGATCGGCTGCTTGGACACGCGCATCAGGCCCAGGGGCAAGGCCGCGAGCAAACCGAAGAACAGCGAAATGGCCAGCAGTTTCAGGGTGGTCAGCAAGCCGCCGAGGTACAGCGGCATGGCCTCCCAGATGACGTTGTAGTCGAAGATCATAGATCAGCCGCCTTTACGCCTACGGAGTAGCGCTTCTCAAGATGACGCAGGGCCAGCAACGACACGCTGGTGATCACCAGGTACATCGCCGCCACTGCGAGGAAGAAGGTAAAAGGTTCGCGGGTGGCGTCTGCCGCCTGCTTGGCCTTGAACATCATGTCTTGCAGGCCCACCACCGAAATCAATGCGGTGGCCTTGGTCAGTACCAGCCAGTTGTTGGTAAACCCGGGGATCGCCAGCCGAATCATCTGCGGCACCATCACCCGGAAAAACACCTGGAACGGGCTCATGCCATACGCCAGGCCGGCTTCGGCCTGGCCCTTGGGAATGGCCATGAAGGCGCCACGGAAGGTTTCCGAAAGGTAGGCGCCAAAGATGAAACCCAGGGTGCCGATACCGGCGGCCAAGGGGTTCAAGTCAATGTAGTCGTTGTAGCCGAGCAACGGCGCAACGCGGTTAAGCAGGTCCTGACCGCCGTAGAAAATCAGCAGGATCAGCACCAGGTCGGGGATCCCGCGGATCACCGTGGAGTACAGGTCGCCCAGCCAGGCCAACCAGCGCACCGGCGAGAGGCGCAACGCGACCCCGATCAGACCCAGAACAATGGCCAGGGCCATGGACGACAAGGCGAGCTGAAGCGTCAACCATGCGCCATCGAGGATGACAGCCCCGTAGCCTTTCAACATGATTCAGGTCCTCGAAAAGGGGGATGAAAAAATGGCGCAAACTTCAGAGATCCTGGTGCTTGCGCCATTCTGGACAGACAGCTGCGACGGTTTACTTGGCTTCTGGGCCGTAAATGTCGAAGTTGAAGTACTTGTCCTGGATTGCCTTGTACTTGCCGTTGGCACGGATCGCAGCGATTGCAGCGTTGATGCGGTCCAGGTTTTCCTTGTCGCCTTTACGTACCGCGATGCCGATACCGTCGCCGAAGTACTTGGCGTCAGTGAAGGCCGGGCCGGTGAACGCGTAGCCTTTACCGGCTGGCGTGTCGAGGAAACCTTCCTGCAACAGGGTGGCGTCGGCCACGGTGCCATCAAGGCGACCGGCTTCTACGTCCAGGTAGATTTCGTTCTGCGAGCTGTAAGGAACAATGGTGGCGCCTTTGGGAGCCAGCACTTCCTTGGCGAAACGGTCGTGGATCGAACCGCGCTGCACGCCGATTTTCTTGCCTTTCAATTCATCCAGGCTGTCGCTGACGGCAGTGCCTTCCTTCAATACCAGGCGAGCTGGGGTCAGGTAGTAGCGGTTGGTGAAGTCCACGGACTTCTTGCGATCGTCGGTGATGGACATCGAGGACAGGATGGCGTCGATCTTGCGCACTTTCAGCGCCGGGATCAGGCCGTCGAATTCCTGCTCGACCCAGGTGCACTTGACCTGCATCTGCTCACACAGGGCGTTGCCGATGTCGTAGTCAAAACCGACGATGCTGCCGTCCGGTGCCTTGGAGGCAAACGGAGGGTAAGCCGCTTCAATACCAATCTTCAGTGGCTTGCCTTCGGCGAAAGCCTGCATGGACAGCACGGACAGCGCCAGGGCGCCCAACAGCACGAGTTTCTTCATCTTGGGACTCCATCGGTATAGGGCAAAACAGCAGTATGAGCCAGGGCCCACGATGCGAATGAGTGAAACCGAATAGCGGTGCTGCGTCCTGCGCCAGTTCAGCATCGGCGACGACGAGCGAGTGATCGGCATTCTAACGACAGGCCGGAAGCCGATATTTCCTCAATGCGACAACAATTTACAGAAGCACCGAGAAAGCGGTTCCAGCACATTGACAGCCTCTTGATTTTATGCAGAGGCAAAAGATATTAAACCTGTTAACGCTGCAAGTTGCGGGCCTATTATTCGCAAACCCTTCTAGCACGGCAAGTGTAGCGTTGGATCTAATTTTTCAGGGCGTCTAAGACGCGGGTTTTCGGGGCAACGGCGTAGCACTTTGCCTCATGTTTGGGCGTGGGGTTACACATTTGCCGGGCTCGGTAACATTCAGAAACTTCCTACAACACAATCCGATATTTATTGGCTTTGTGTAAGTCGCCCCACTGAATGACCAATCTTGGAATGCAATCAAAATGTGGGAGCGGGCTTGCTCGCGAAGGCGGTGTGTCAGTGGGTGATGTGCTGGCTGACACGCCGCCTTCGCGAGCAAGCCCGCTCCCACAGGGGTTATAGGTCGCCTGTCCGATCGCACAAAAAAGCCCCACCCGGCCTACGCCGAATGGGGCTTCGTCCCACAAACCCGCCTTACGCGACGTTCATGGTCTTGTGCGTCTCGATCAAATGCGCCACAACACTCGGATCCGCCAGGGTGGAGATATCGCCCAACCCGTCGTATTCAGCGGTGGCAATCTTGCGCAGGATCCGGCGCATGATTTTCCCCGAACGGGTCTTCGGCAAGCCCGGTGCCCACTGGATCACATCCGGTGAAGCAATCGGCCCGATCTCTTTACGCACCCAGTTTTTCAACTCCAGGCGCAACGCTTCATTCGGCTCTTCGCCGTTTTTCAGCGTGACATACACATAGATGCCCTGGCCCTTGATGTCATGAGGCACCCCCACCACCGCCGCTTCCGCGACTTTCGGGTGCGCAACCATGGCGCTCTCAATTTCGGCGGTGCCCATGCGGTGGCCGGACACGTTCAGCACGTCATCCACCCGCCCGGTGATCCAGTAGTAGCCATCCTCGTCACGGCGCGCACCGTCACCGGTGAAGTACATGCCACGGAAGGTCTTGAAGTAGGTGTCCACAAACCGGTCATGGTCGCCATACAGCGTACGTGCCTGGCCCGGCCACGAATCCAGGATCACCAGGTTACCCTCGGCCACGCCTTCAATCAGGTTGCCGAGGTTATCCACCAGCGCCGGTACCACCCCAAAGAATGGGCGCGCCGCCGAACCCGGCTTGAGCGCATGGGCGCCCGGCAGCGGGCTCATCATGTTGCCGCCGGTCTCGGTCTGCCACCAGGTATCGACGATCGGGCAACGGGATTGGCCGACGTTCTTGTAGTACCAGTCCCACGCTTCCGGGTTAATTGGCTCACCCACCGAACCCAGCAGGCGCAAGCTGCTGCCATCGGCGCCTTCGCAGGCGGCGGTGCCGGAAGCCATCATGGCGCGGATCGCGGTCGGTGCGGTGTAGAGGATGTTCACTTTGTGCTTGTCGACGATCTTCGCCACCCGGGTGATGTCCGGATAGTTCGGCACGCCTTCGAACATCAGCGTGGTCGCGCCGTTGGCCAGTGGGCCATAGACGATATAGGTGTGGCCGGTGACCCAGCCGACGTCGGCGGTGCACCAGTAGATTTCGCCCGGGCGGTAGTCAAACACGCGCTCGTGGGTCAGGGCTGCGTACAACAGGTAGCCGCCGGTGGTGTGCTGCACGCCCTTCGGCTTGCCGGTGGAGCCGGAGGTGTAAAGGATGAACAGCGCTTCTTCGGCGCCCATCTCTTTCGGCGCACACACGGTGCCCGCCACTTTCATCAGGTCTTCGTACCAGATGTCGCGATGCTGGTTCCACTTGATGTTGCCACCGGTGCGCTTGCACACGATGACTTTCTGGATGCTGCTGGTTTCCGGGTTGGTCAGGGCGTCGTCGACGTTGGCCTTCAGGGAAATCTTCTTGCCGGCACGAATGCCTTCGTCGGCGGTGATCACCACCTTGGATTTGCAGTCGATGATCCGACCGGCCAGGGCCTCTGGCGAGAACCCGCCAAACACCACCGAGTGAATCGCACCGATCCGGGCACAGGCCAGCATGGCGACCGCGGCTTCGGGAATCATCGGCATATAGATAGTCACCACGTCGCCGCGGTGCACATCCTGGCCGCGCAGGGCGTTGGCGAACTTGCAGACTTCTTCATGCAGCTCGCGGTAGGTGATGGTGCGGCTTTCGGCAGGGTCGTCGCCCTCCCAGATGATTGCTGGCTGGTCGCCACGCTCGGCGAGGTGGCGGTCCAGGCAGTTGTAGGAAACGTTGAGGGTGCCGTCGGCAAACCATTTGATGTCGACATGGTGATCGTCGAAGGAGGTCTGCTTCACCGTGGTGAAAGGCTTGATCCAGTCAAGGCGCTTGGCTTGCTCGCGCCAGAAACCGTCGGGGTTGACCACCGACTGCTGGTACATGGCCTTGTAGGTCGCCTCATCGGTCAGCGTATTGGCTGCTACTTCGGGGCGAACGGGGTACAGAGAAGCCGCACTCATCTTTCTTACCTCGGTGACATAGTTGTTGTTGTATGGCCCTGTTGTAGCCGGGCCGGACCTATAGAACCATTCGACGATGGTAGTAACAAGCCCCTACAAATTGCCCACCTATCCCCTGGCAGCGCTCTGGCCCGCGGCCCGTGGCGCTTTGCAGGTTTCTGAAAAAACCTTCATTTCGCGATTGTTACAAAAACCACCAATAGTGTTTATCAAAAGCACGGGTATATGAATATAACTCGGACGCCTAAAATCAACCTCGCCATCAAGGCACTGTGATTAACAACGTAACAGCCCCCACGAAGGCAACGTTAATCCGAACTTCCCAATCAAGTTACACACGTGGCCTCACAAGGGCCCCGTGACCCCTTTCGACCGCCAAAAGGTAAATAGTCAAATGAAAGCGTTATTAGTTATGGCCCTTAGCAGCTTGTGCGCCACCGCCGCCCTGGCCGACGAAGCCCCGACTGACGTAGCCAGCCAGAGCACCCCGATTGTTGAGGATTACACTTACAGCACCCATCTGGACGTCGCCAAAGTAGTGTCCATGAGTGAAGTCCCGGATGTATGCAAAGTTGTACCGGTAAAAATGGAATATGAAGACTCACAAGGTCAGCGTCATATTCTTCAATATCAGGTCATGGGTAACGGTTGCTCTAACGGATAATAACTTCGTTAGTTTGAACTGAACCTGATCTTATTCGCCGCAAGAAATCGTTCTTGCGGCAAAGAGCCGGCTTATCCCCTACCGCTTGAATCGAATGCTACGATTGTGGCGCCGCCACCTCACCTGCAAGGCAGGATGCATTCATGCGAGCCAGTTTCGAAAAAATCCCCACCGAGGCGAACACCTCCTGGACCCTGCTGAACAGGCGTCTACCGGAGGCGATTCCGTTTGAATGGCATCACCATCCCGAATACGAACTGACCCTCACCCTCAACAGCCGCGGGCACCGCTATATCAGCAACGATGTGGCGCTGTACGATGACGGCGACCTGGTGCTGGTGGGCCCGAACGTGCCCCATAGCTGGTCTTCCGCCGAGCTGATCGACCCCGCCAAACCGCACATTGCCCTGGTCATCTGGTTTTCCGAGGCCTGGGCGGACTCGCTGGTGCAACTGTTTCCGGAGATGGGGTCGACGCGCGCGCTATTGGCTGCTGCGCGACAGGCGTTGAGTTTCAGTGATGCTACGTCCCGGGCGCTGCGCCCGGTGATCGAAGCCATGGTCGAGCAAGACGCTTCCCAGCGACTGATCTCGTTGCTCACCGTGCTCAACACATTGTCCCGGGATATCGCCGCGCAGCGCATCGCGACGGAAAACGCCGCCCCTCACATCGTTGAAGACGCGCGCATCCGCCGCGTTCTGGACTACCTGCACGGCCACTATGCGCAACCTGTCGGCATTCCCGAGCTGGCGCAAATGGCCTGCGTCAGCGTTTCAGCCTTCCATCGCATGTTCCGCAAACACACACGCTGCACGGCGCTGGACTACATCGCCCGGCTACGCATCGGACATGCCTGCGCTTTATTGATGCAGGGCAACCTGGCGGTCAGCGCGATTTCCGAACAGGTCGGCTATGCCTCCCAGGCGTTGTTCAATCGACAGTTCAAGGCGCACAAGGGCATGACGCCGTCACAGTTTAGGCTGCAACATGGGCATCACTTTCAATAAGCCGATTCTTCTATACGCCTCGCAACAAACGCCACAATCGTACTGCCAAACGCTGCAAACCAGGCTGCCCCCCAGACGGGCCGAGGTGATTCCATACCTGTATGCACAACAACAATACAGGTCACCCCATGAGCAACTACCACGCCTTCGAATGTGCCGAGCTGCCGGACGACTACAAGCGCAGCATCGTCGCCATGAAAAAGGCCCTGCGCGCGCAGATCGGCGACGTGCCTGGGCTGTTCGCCGAGGTCAGCGAGTTCATCAGGGCTGAAATCGCCTCGATCAAGGCCCAGCAGTCTGCCTGGCCCGAACTCGACTTTGAAACCATCGCCACCGGCCAGGTCACCGAAGCACAACGAGCCCTCATCAAGCGCCGGGGCTGCCTGGTGATCCGCAACCACTTCCCCAGGGAACAGGTGCTGGCGTGGGACAAGAGCCTGCTGGACTACCTCGACCACAACCTTTTCGACGAGGTGTATCGCGGCCCGGCTGACAACTTCTTCGGCAACCTCGAAGCCTCACGCCCGGAGATATTCCCCATCTATTGGTCCGACGCCCAGATGCAACTGCGCCAACACCAGCGCATGGGCGCCGCACAGTCGTTCCTGAACCGCCTGTGGACCTACAACTCCCAAGGCCGGCAATGGTTCGACCCAGACATCAATGCGCTGTACCCCGACCGCGTCCGCCGCCGCCCACCCGGCACCACCTCCAAAGGGCTTGGCCCGCACACCGACTCGGGCGCCCTGGAACGCTGGCTGCACCCGGCCTACCTCAAGGTGTTCGACAAGATCTACCGCAACGACTTCAAGTCCTACGACCCCTGGGACGCCGCCCATCGCACCGAAGTCGATGAATACGCCTACAAGGACACGGTGAAATGCTCGGCCTTCCGCACCTTCCAGGGCTGGACCGCACTGTGCGACATGCAGGCCGACCAGGGCGTGCTGCATACCTTGCCGATCCCCAAAGCCATGGCCTACATGCTGCTGCGCCCATTGCTGGACGACGTCCCCGAAGATGAATTGTGCGGCGTTGCGCCGGGCAAGGTGCTGCCGGTTTCAGAGAAATGGCACCCGCTGCTGGTCCAGGGCATGACCCCGATTCCGGACGTGCAGGCCGGCGATTCGGTGTGGTGGCACTGCGACGTGATCCACAGCGTCGCCCCCGTCGAAAATCAACAGGGCTGGGGCAACGTGATGTACGTGCCCGCCGCGCCCATGTGCCCGAAAAACCTGCGGTACGCCAAGGATGTGCTCAGGGCGTTCGAGCAAGGGGCCTCACCGGATGATTTCGCCCGGGAGGACTACGAGAAAGAGTGGAAAGACCGCTTCATGACGCCGCAACTGAACACCCTCGGCCGCAAAGGGCTGGGGCTGGAATAAGCACCGCTCCCCAAAACAACAAAAAGGGTTATCCCACATGAAAATCCCCCATCGCCTTGCCGTTGCCATCTCCCTCGCCAGCCTTTGCACGTTCGCCGCTCACGCAGCCGACAGCAAAGGCACTGTTGAAGTCGTCCACTACTGGACCTCGGGCGGGGAAGCCAAGTCTGTACAGGTGCTGCAACAACTGATCGAGAAAGACGGCTTCATCTGGCAAAACAGTGCCGTGGCCGGCGGCGGTGGCGCTGCTGCCATGACCGTCCTCAAGAGCCGCGCCGTCTCCGGCAACCCGCCCTCTGCCGCGCAGATCAAAGCTCCGGACATTCAGGAGTGGGGCAAGCTGGGCCTGCTGACCAGCGTCGACAACGTCGCCAAGGCCAATCACTGGGACAGCCTGCTGCCCGAAAGCATTGCGCAACTGATGAAGTTCGACGACCACTACGTCGCCGTACCGCTCAACATCCACCGCATCAACTGGTTATGGATCAACCCCGAGGTGCTCAAGAAAGCCGGCGTGTCCAAAGCCCCGGCCACCCTGGAAGAACTCTACGCCGCCGGCGACAAACTCAAGGCCGCCGGCTATATCGCCATCGCCCACGGCGGCCAACCCTGGCAGGACACCACCGTATTTGAAGGCCTGGTGCTCAGCATCCTGGGCGCCGATGGCTTCCAGAAAGCCTTTATCGACAACGACGAAGCCACCTTCACCGGCCCCAAAATGACCGAAGTCTTTGTCGCGCTGCGCAAGTTGAAGACCTACATGGACCCCAATGGCGCAGGTCAGGACTGGAACATGGAAACCGCCAAAGTCATCAATGGCCAGGCCGGCATGCAAATCATGGGGGACTGGGCCAAGAGTGAGTGGACCGCGGCGGGTAAAAAAGCCGGGGCCGATTATGAATGCGTGCCCTTCCCCGGCTCACAAGGCATTTATAGCTACACCATCGACTCACTGGCCATGTTCAAACCGTCCAGTAAAAATGATACGCCGAGCAACAACGCGGCTCGCGACGACCTGGCCAAGATCGCCCTGGAGCCGCAATTCCAGAGCGTGTTCAACCAGAACAAAGGCTCCATCCCGGTGATCAAGGGCCTGGACATGAGCCAGTTCGACAGCTGTGCCCAGGCTTCCGCCAAGGACTTCGCCGAAGCCGAGAACGCCGGCACGCTGGAGCCGAGCATGGCCTTCAACATGTCCACGTCCCAGGCGGTGCAAGGGGCGGTGTTTGATGTGGTCAGCAACTTCATGAGCAATAAAGACGCGGACCCCGCCAAGGCTGGCAAGCAGATGTTTGCCAGCATCAAAGCCGCAGCCCAGTAACTCCCCGCGACCCGTTCTTGCGCCAAACGGCGCAAGAACTTCCAGACCGAATCTGCCCCAGTTCGGCGCGCTGAAACAAACGCCTACCGCCCGTCAAAAAAATCCAAGCCAGGCAAAGCCTTGTAAACCCGGACCTTGGCTGCAAACACCACCATTTTGGCCGCTCACCGAGACCATCCGCCGCAACACAAAGTCGAATTTTTCCCTATAATGCGCGGGTAAATCGGGCCTGCAATATCCCTTTACATGGGGACGAAGAGCCAGACCTGAGGCCCCCGCTGGAGCCAGTAAGCATTGCTCCGCCCCTCAAGCCTCAAGCAGAACACCCGTAACCCTGATTCCGTTTAATGCGTGCGCTAGCTGCAACAAACGATTCCTTAAGATCCACCGCGGCCTTTGGGCCGTGTGAACACCCAACCATCCGGTTTCACACGGGCACCTTAGAGCCCTCACGCAGGAGACGACACGTCATGCTGAGCTGGGACGAGTTCGACAAAGAAGAAGACGGCGAAGTAGTTGCCAAAGGCGCCAACGCCGGCCACGCCACCGAAGCCAACATGGACCGCCTCGACGGCGCCGGCG
>NZ_JACARK010000200.1:0-2579 GCF_013386655.1 Pseudomonas sp. K5002
GCTGGCAGTGTGTGCCGGCAGCGTCTCGGCGCTGCCGAGCTGGAACCTGTTGGGTATCGCCACCTGCGTCGTGCTGGTGGTGCTGTTGATCCGCAAGGAGTCCAGCGCCACCGTGCGTCTTTTGCCCCGGGATGCATTGAAGTTCAGCACCCCGCTCTGCGCGCTTTATGCGACCACCTGCCTGTTGGTGATCGGCATGAGCAGCGAGATCTTCATGCCGTACTTTCTGCAGCACTTGCATGGCCAGTCGCCGCTGATCGCCGGTTACATGGCCGCGCTGATGGCGGCCGGCTGGACGGTCTCGGAAATCATCAGCTCCGGCTGGACCGGCCGCGGTCCACATCGCGCCATCATCGCGGGGCCATTGTTTATCGTGGCGGGCTTGATGATGCTGGCGATCACTACGCCCATCGCCAGCCAGGGCGAATGGACATTGCTGGCCCCTATCTGCCTGGGGCTGTTCCTGGTGGGGTTCGGCATCGGCCTGGGTTGGCCGCACTTGCTGACGCGCATCCTGCAAGTGGCTTCGGAACAGGACAAGGACACGGCCGCTTCGTCGATCACCACCCTGCAACTGTTCGCCATGGCCATGGGCGCGGCGCTGGCGGGGGTGATCTCGAACATGGCGGGCATCAATGAAGTGGCGGGCAATGGCGGCATCGCTCATGCCGCGCGCTGGCTGTTCGCGCTGTTTACCCTGGCACCCGTGTTGGCGCTGTTGATGGCGCTGCGGGCAACGCGGACGAAGCCGATCGAAGGCGCGCCCCTCGACCTTGGAATCGTCCAACCAGCCCCCATAACTAGCGAGGTATCCAACAAGGGGAAGCACAGACCATGACCAACCCGACCGAAACCGCCCTGCTCGCCGGCGGCTGCTTCTGGGGCATGCAAGACCTGCTGCGCCGCTACCCCGGCGTGCTGCACACGCGGGTCGGCTACACCGGCGGCGATGTGCCGAATGCCACGTATCGCAACCACGGCAACCATGCCGAAGCCATCGAGATCGTCTTCGACCCGACGGTGATCACTTACCGGCAGATCCTCGAGTTCTTTTTCCAGATCCACGACCCCAGCACGCCCAACCGCCAGGGCAACGACCTGGGCCCCAGCTACCGTTCGGCAATTTATTACCTGAGCGAACAGCAACGCGACATCGCTGAAGACACCGCAGCGGATGTGGATGCCTCGGGGTTGTGGCCAGGCCGTGTCGTGACGGAAATCGAACCGGCGGGGCCGTTCTGGGAAGCGGAGCCGGAGCATCAGGATTACCTGGAGCGGATTCCGAATGGCTACACCTGCCACTTCATCCGACCCAACTGGAAACTGCCGAAACGCGCCTGAAAATGTGGGAGCGGGCTTGCTCGCGAAGGCGGTGTGTCAGTCAGCAAGTTCTTCACTGACACACCGCCTTCGCGAGCAAGCCCGCTCCCACATAAAGCAGTTCCTACACAAAGCGCCTCCCTCACAAGGCGCATTTCCCTCAGCGCATTTGCAGAATGATCGGGCTACTGCTCGCCGGGCCCGTGTGCTCACGCAACTTGCCCACCGCCTTGGCATCCACCGCCCCACCCTGATTGCCCCAGGTGCCGCGCACAAACGTCAGCACTTCAGCAATCTCCTGGTCCGACAACTGCTCACGGAACGCCGGCATGCGATAAGCGTCCGCCACATTGGCCGCCACTACGCGCTGCGAGCCATTGAGGGTGATGTTGATCGCCGAGGCGTCCTCCTTGGCCAGTGCGGAGGTGGCGCCGGCCAGCGGCGGCATCCAGTCCGGTTGCCCTTTGCCTTCCAGCCCGTGGCACGAGGCGCAGCGGGTCACATAGGTATGCGCACCCGGCGCATCCAGGCGTTGCGCAGCCGACACCGCCTGATACTGCCAGGCCGCACCGTCGCGCTGCTCGTCGCCCGGCAATGACCGCAGATAGCGTGCAATCGCCGCCAGGTCATCGTCGCTCATGAACTGCGTGGAGTTGTTGAACGCCTCGGTCATCGAGCCATAAACCACCGCATGTTTGTTGCGACCGGTCTTGAGGAACTGCACCACTTCCGGCTCGCTCCAGCGCCCCAGGCCGGTGTTGGGATCATCCCGCAGGCTCGGTGCATACCAGCCGTCGAGCAAGCCACCGGCCAGGTACGGCTTGCCACTTTCATCCAGTGCCTTCTCGTTGAAGGCCAGGCCCCGTGGTGTGTGACAACTGCCGCAATGCCCCGGGCCCTGCACGATGTAGGCGCCCCGGTTCCACAGTTCATCCTTCCCGGCCTTCGCGACATACGGCTTGCTGTCGGTAAACACGCCGTTCCACAGCGCGATCGGCCACCGCATATTCAATGGCCACGGGATCGAACTCTTGATATTGGCCTGCTGCACCGGCGCCACGCCCTTCATGAAGAACGCGTACAGGGCGCGCACATCATCGTCGCTGAGCTTGGCATAGGACGGGTACGGCATCGCCGGATACAGGCGGCGCCCACCCGGCGCGACACCCTGGCGCACCGCGCGGTCGAAGTCGGCGAGGCTGTAGCTGCCAATGCCGGTTTCCGGGTCTGGCGTGACGTTGGTGGCGTGGATCGCCCCC
>NZ_JACARK010000201.1:0-8757 GCF_013386655.1 Pseudomonas sp. K5002
CTTGCAAACGTTGCAGGCCCTGGCGCACTTCATCCAGCGACCGCAGGATCTCGCCACGGGCCTGCAGTACGCGCGCTCGGTCGTAATGGGCCAGCGCTTCAAACAATGGATTGCCGACCCGCTGCGCCAACTCCAGGGATTCGCGGTTCAGGCCGCGGGCGCGCCACAGGTCGGCGTCGACAATGGCCAGGTTGGACAGGGTCGACAGGCACATCAACCGCTGGCCATAGCGTTTGTGCGGCAGGCTTTCCAGAGCCTCGCTGCAATACGACTGGGTCAGCTCACGATCACCACGGCCCCGGGCAATAATCCCGCTGAGGGCCAGCCATTGCGCCAGCATCGACTTTTGCGCGGTGGCCGACGGGGCCGGTAAAAAACGGCTGAGGTGGCTGGCCAGTTCCTGCGCCGCATCCAGCTGGCAGGCCAGGCCCAACGCCCAGCTGTAGAGTACGATCAGGCGTGGCGTACTCATCAGCAAACTGTCGGGCAAGTCCATTTTCCAGCGCAGCAGCATGCCGACATTCTGCTCCGCCAGCAGTTGCTCTTCGGACAGGTTTTGCACCAGGTTTGCCGCCACATCCAGGTGACCCGCACGCAGCGCCTGCTCCACTGCCTCGTCGATCAAGCCCTGGGCATTGAACCAGCGGCAGGCCCGCAGGTGCAGGCTGGCTGCCGGCAACACGGCATTGCTCGCGCGCCGGGTGCGCAGCAGGTCGGAAAACAGATGGTGATAACGGTACCAATGGCCCTGCTCGTCCAGCGGCACCAGGAATACCTGGTGGGCTTGCAGGTAGCGCAGGATTTCCGTGCTGTCGTGGGCCTCGCGCACGGCGTCGCACAGCTCGCTGCAAAAGCGCTCCTGGGACGCGGTGTCGTAGAGGAACGCCTGGACTTCCGAGGGCAGGCAGTCGATGACTTCTTCGAGCAGGTAATCGCGGATCAGCCCTTCCCCGCCGTGCAAACCCTGGGGCAGCGTACCTTCGCTGCCGGCCTCGGAAGCCGCCAGCAGCCAGAAACGCAGGCCGGCCACCCAGCCTTCGCTGCGCCGGATCAGGTTATCCAGGGCTTCACCACGCAATGAACTGCTGTGGCGATCCAGCAGCGCCAGGGATTCGCCGTGAGTCAGGCGCAGGTCCTGCTCGTGCAGTTCCAGCAAATGCCGGGACAGGCGCAGTCGGGCCAGGTGCCAGTCGGGACGCTGACGGCTGGTGACCAGCACCAGCAGGCCGTCGGGCAGGTGATTGAGGAAAAATTGCAGGCAGCGGTCGAGTACCGGGCCCTGGGCCAGATGGTAGTCATCCAGCACCAGCAACAGCGGCGCCTGGGTCGACAGATGCACCGTCAGTTCATCCAGCAGGCCGTCGAGCCATTCTTCAAAGGCGAAGGGTTGGTGACGCTGGCGCATTTTCAGCAGGCCCAGGGATTGGGCGCCCAACTGCGGGAAGTATTGCTGCAAGCCGTCGAGCAGGCGTTCAAGAAAACGTCCCGGGTCGTTGTCCCGGGGACTTAGCCCCAACCACAGGCTTTGCCAGTGGGCCGGCAGGCTCTGGCAGAACTCCACCGCCAGCGAACTCTTGCCGAACCCGGCCGGGGCGCTGACCAGCAACAGACGCCCGGCCAACCCTTCACTCAGCCGTTCGCACAGGCGCGGTCGCAACACGTAGCCGTCAGGCAGTGGGGGTCGATAGAAGCGCCCTTCCAGGGTCGGAATCACCGCGCTGGCAGGCCCTTGAATTCGGGACAGATCAGTCATCGCCGGGCTCTTGTAGAAGGCTGTTGTCGGCATTGCAGATGTCCGCAGACTAGCGGTAAAAGCGGCAGCTTTGTAGATCTTTGCAACATTTGTCTGAAAAAGACTACAACAAAAAATATCCGGACTTCTTCTGTAACGACCGACACTCTGTGGCGAGGGAGCTTGCTCCCGCTGGAGTGCGCAGCGCTCCCGTTTTTGGGGCTGCTACGCATCCCTGCGGGAGCAAGCTCCCTCGCCACAGTGGTCCGGCAAAAAAAAGCCCCGAACCAGTCGGGGCTTCTTCGAGGATGCGGCCTCGTTTACAGCAAGTTAGCGAACACCATCCTGGCGCAGGGCCGCCGGGGTGAAGTCGCTGGTGGTGGCGGTGAAGCCGAAGTCATAGGCCTGTTTCTCTTCGTTCTTCATGCCCAGGGCCAGGTAGCGGCCGGACTGCAGGTCGTAGAGGGTTTCGAGGGCGTACCACGGCACTTGCTTGTCGTAGTAGTTCTCGGCATGGGCTTCCGCCACGCGCCACAGCTGGCCACGACCGTCGTAGTGGTCGATGACCGCGGCTTGCCAAGTGTCTTCGTCGATGAAGAAGTCACGCTTGGCGTAGATATGGCGCTGGCCTTCCTTCAGGGTTGCAACCACATGCCACACGCGGCGCAGCTCGTAGCGCGCCAGGTCCTGGTTGATGTGGCCGGCCTTGATGATGTCGACATACTTGAGCTTCGGATCGTCAAGCTTGTAGCTGTTTTCGGCGATGTACAGTTCCTTCTTGCCTTCCAGTTTCCAGTCGTAGCGGTCCGGTGCACCGTTGAACATGTCGAGGTTGTCGGAGGTACGCAGGCCGTCGGCGGCGGTACCCGGGCCGTCATACGACACTTGCGGTGCCCGGCGCACACGACGCTGGCCGGCGTTGTAGACCCACGCCGAACGCGGCTCTTTCACCTGGTCGAGGGTTTCGTGCACCAGCAGCACACCACCGGCCAGACGTGCCGGCGCAGTCACTTGCTGCTTGAAGTAGAACAGGATGTTGCCCGGGTTTTTCGGGTCGTAGTCCTTCATCTTGTCGCGGAACACGAACTGATCACGGAAATACACCAGGCTGAACGAGCCGTTGGTTTGCGGCGTGGCCTGGGTCACCAGGCGGGTCACGCTGCCGCCGCGATAGCGGGTGATGTGGTTCCAGATCACTTCAACGCCGCTTTTCGGAATCGGGAACGGTACGGCGGTTTCAAAGTTTTCCAGGCCGTTGCCGCCGGACACCAGGTTGGTGCTGGTGGCGTTTTTCTTGATGGCGGCGAACACATCAGCTGGCACCGTGGCGCCGCGATGGGTCGGGTAGACCGGCATCTTGAAGGTGTCGGGGTAGCGCTTGAACATCGCGTACTGCCCCGGTGCCAGCTTGTCCTTGTACTGCTCGACGTTCTGCGCGGTGATTGTGAATTGCGGTTGTTCGTTGGCGTATGGGTTGGCGAGGAAGCCACGGGCATCCACGGCACCGGCGTTGGTGGGCAGCGGCGACCATTTAGGGATGGTGCCGGCCGCGTTACCGGCCATTTCAGCGCCCATCGGGGTCAGGGTCGTGCCGAGCTTGGCGGCTTCATCCGCCGAGACCGCCGCCATGACGCTACCCGCCATGATCGACAGCCCCAGCACACCCACCTGCAACAGATTTTTAGTTATTTTCATGTTCTGGTTCTTCCTTAAAACATACTGTTTAAAGAGAGTGTGCTTAGAAGTTCACGCCAACGCTCAAGGCGACAAAGTCGCGGTCGTCCACGGTGCTGTAGTCGCCACCAAAGAAGTTGGTGTAGGCCAGGCTCGCGGTGTAAGTGTTCTGGTACTCGGCGTCCAGCCCGAGGCTGATCGCCTTGCGGCCTTCCTCGAAGTTACCGCCAGGGCCAGGCGAGTAACCCTTAACGTCATGGGACCAGGCCACGTTGGGTTTGAGGTTGACGCCGGCAAACACATCCGGGTATTCCCAGATCGCACGGCCACGGTAGCCCCACGAAGTTGCAGTAGTGAAGCCGTCGTTGTTGCAACTGGTGTTCAGGCCGCTGGCATTGGGAAGGCCAGCACCTTGGGCGGTAGAGTTGTTCAATGCCGCACACGCGCCGTTAGGCAGGGTACCCGGGCCAAACACCGGATCACGGCCATAGCGAACCTTGGACTTGCTCTCCAACCCGCCGACATAGGTCATACCGACTTCGCCCACCAGCGTCAGGCGGCTGGCGCCCATGACCTGGTCAAAGAAGTGGGTGAACGTGGTTTGGAGTTGAGTGATTTCCTTACGGCGATAACCATGCAAATCCTGGCCTGGTACACCGCTTAACAACGAAGCATCCTTGAGCACCGGGAAGCCCAGAGGGCGAACGCCGGCAAACAGGATGTCGGTGGAGTTCAACTGCACAGGCGCGTTGGGCCGGTAGCTCAACTCGCCGCTCCATGCCGTGCCGGTAGGCAACGTGGTGGAGAAACTCAAGCCAAAGAGGTGGATGTCTTCCGGATACTCAACGAAGTATTGCGAGTTGCCCGCCACCACCAGTGCAGCTGCCTGACCCAAAGGCCTGGCTCTGTCGTAGACCGACTGAGGCGCGCCAGTTGCACTGAAAATCGGCGCACGGCTGTGGTAGTTCATGTAGTAGGCGCCGAACTCGGTGTCCAGCGGCTCAAAGTTGTAGTGCATTGCGACGCCGTATTGGCCGCCGTCACGTGCGTTACGGTTCGGACCGCGGCGCACCAGGACGCCCTCGTCATTAACGTCGACGCCCAAGGCGGCCAAGCTCGGCAAAGCGGCCGGGTTGATCGTGGAACGCTTGTTCAACACCCGCAAATTATCGTTACAGCCGGTGGTAATGATGTCGGGCTGCGAGAAAAACGTGCCGCAGTTATCGGTCACGGTCTTGTCCCAACCGATCTGATAGAAGCCTTCAGCCGACAGGTTGTCGGTCAGCGTTTGCGACAGGTAGAACATGTTGACCGGAATCAGGCCCTCCTTGATCTCGGCTCCCGGACGACGGAATGCAGCCACGTCGATCGGGTTGATGGCGTTGATACCGCCACCAATGAACGTGCTCTCACCCCAGCTCACTACCTGCTTGCCCAACCGTACGGAACCCGGTTCATCACCAATCGAGTAGTTGTGGTAGACGAAGGCGTCGAGAATCTGCCCGCCGGAAGATCGGGCGCCTGTTGGGCGGTTGTTGTCGCTGATGTTCTTGAAATCGAGGTCGTCGTCTTTAAGCTTGAAGTCATACCAGTACTTGCCCCGGACAAACACGCCGGTGTCGCCGTATTTCAACTCAAGGTCATGAATGCCTTTGAAGATCTTCGAGAAGGAATCACCCTTGTCGAAGTTCAGGTGACCGTCATCCGAGGTTTGCGACAACCCCCTGCCACCGTTGTTGGCACCGATCAGGTCTTTATTGCGACCCGCCGTCGACCAACTGGCCCCGACCGACAGGGACGAGTCGAAGCTGCCTTCGATTTCACCGATGTTGAAACTGACGCCGAATGCGGGCCCGGCGAGCGTAGAGGCGAGGCTGACGGCCAAAGGCAGTTTTGCCCGGCGCCAGAACTGGTGTGCTGAGATCATCGACGCTACTCCATGTGCATTATTGTTATGGCAGTGAGTCGTTTCTAAGGGCTTGTAACGGCCGGAATACAACGATTCCAATGCCGGGCGAACAGATGAACCCGCCAGGTTCACAGCACCGCACCTTGAAAAACTCTGGGATGGACTATAGCCAGCAGGGGGTAGCGCTTGATCCCTCTAAAGTGTGATTTGCATCACCAACCCGTCTGCCACAGTCCTTTTCGCCATGCTGACGAAGGTCAGCGACGGAAGGATGGCTGAAAATTGGCAAATCACAAGTGAAGGCTTGGACTAGAGCGCTGCCGTGCCCGCGAGGGCACGGCAAGCAGCGTCAGAGGGTGGAGAGGAAGGTGCTGTTGTTGGCCTGCCATTCAATGATGTCGATACGGATACGTTTTTTGTCGAGCTTGCCGACACTGGTCTTGGGAATTTCCGTAACAACGGCGATCTGGCTTGGAATCGCCCACTTGCTCAGGTGGCCCAATTCCACGAATGGCTTGAGATGTTCCTTGAGCTCCTTGGCCCCTATCACATGGCCATCACGCACCACCAGCAACGCAAACGGGCGCTCACCCCACTGCGGGTCGGCAATCCCCACCACCGCTACTTCGCGTACCGCCGGGTGGCGGCTGACCAGGTCCTCAAGGGCCAGCGAGGAGATCCACTCGCCGCCGGTCTTGATCACGTCCTTGATGCGGTCGCGAATATCGATCACGCCGAAGGCATCGAGGGTGGCCACATCGCCGGTGTGCATCCAGCCGCCGGCCCACAACTCGGCGCCCTTCTGCGGCTCGTTGAAATAGCCTTCGCTGAGCCATGGCGCGCGCAGCACCAGCTCGCCCTGGGATTCACCGTCGGCGGGCAGGAAGTTGCCCTCGCCATCGATGATCGCCGCTTCCACCAATGGCCCGGGTACGCCGGCCTTGATGCGGTAGGTGGTGCGTTCGTCTTCGGTGCCGGCCATCAGTTCTTCATTGAGGTGGGCACAGGACACCAGCGGCCCGGTCTCGGACATGCCGTACGCCGCTGTCAGTTGGATCCCGCGGGCCTTGGAGGCTTCATACAGTGAGCGATTGAGGGCGCTGCCACCGATGACGATTTTCCAGCCGCCGAAATCCACGCCCTGGCCGGCCTTGGCGTTGAGCACCATTTGCAGGATGGTCGGCACACAATGGGAGAAGGTGACCTTCTCCTTGCGCCACAGCTCCACCAGGTATTCGGGGTCGTAGCGGCCTGGATAAACCTGCTTCAGGCCGAGCATGGTCGCCACATACGGCAGGCCCCAGGCGTGCACGTGGAACATCGGAGTGATCGGCATGTAGACGTCGTTGGTGCCCAACAGCCGCACGCTGTCGACGCTGCCCATGATGGTCGCCACGCCCATGGTGTGCAGCACCAGTTGGCGGTGGGTGAAGTACACGCCCTTGGGATTGCCCGTGGTGCCGGTGGTGTAGAAGGTGGTGGCGACGGAGTTTTCGTCGAAATCCTCGAAGTCATAGCGGGGGCTCGCCGCCGCCAGCAACGTTTCGTACTCACCCACGAGGTTGGGCAGCTCGGCGGTTTTGTCCGCGCCGTCGGTGAGCAGCAGGGTTTTGTCGACGGTGGTGAGGTGGCCGGCGATGGCCTGGTAGAGCCCCACGAACTCGCTGTTGACCAGCACAAAGCGGTCCTCGGCGTGGTTCATGGTGTACAGAATCTGTTCCGGGGACAGGCGCACGTTGATGGTGTGGATTACCGCACCAATCATCGGGATGGCAAACATGCATTCCAGGTAGCGATGGCTGTCCCAGTCCATCACGGCCACGGTATCACCGGCCTTGACCCCGGCCTCGGTCAGCACATTGGCCAGGCGGGCGACGCGCTCGATCAGGGTCGGATAGGTGTAACGCAACTGGTCGCGGTAGACGATTTCCCGGGTCTTCTCGTAGCGTGTCCCGGACATCAACAGGCGTTTGATCAACAGCGGGTATTGGTAGGCGCCTTCGGCGGGCGGGATAACACGAGTCTGCAACATACGAATCCCTTATCTGACTGCACGGTCTTGGCTGAAACATCTGCACTTTAGAGCGCTTATGTTTCAGCCAAATCAGCCAAAGGAATGATTTGCAGCACCCAATGAATGCTAGCTTTGAGCCAGCATCCGGCTTATTTCATGCTGGTAAAGGCCAGCTTCACACCGATGGCAATCAGCACCGCGCCCATGGTGCGGTCGAACCAGTGGCCCATGCGTGCAAAACCGGCGCGTACACGTTGCTGGCTGAACAGCATGGCCACCAGGCAAAACCAGATCGCGGTCGCCACGGCCAGGTACACGCCGTAACCGGCCTGGACCGCCAACGGCGTGTGGGGATTGATCACCACGGTGAACAGCGACAGGAAGAACAGCGTGGCCTTGGGGTTCAAGCCGTTGGTGACAAACCCTGAGGTAAACGCACCACGGGCAGTGCGCTCGCCCGCTTCCAGGTGCAGGTCTTCTTCACTGGCAGGCTTGGCCGGCTGGGCGCGCAGGGCCTTGAAGCCGATGTACAGCAGGTAGGCCGCCGCCGCCCATTTCAGCGCATTGAACAGCACGATGGACTGGGACACGATCAAGCCGATGCCCAGCAGCGAATACCCCACGTGCAGGAAAATCGCCGAACCGACGCCCAACGCCGTCCAGGTGCCGGCCCGTCGGCCATGGGTCACGCTTTCACGTACCACCACGGCGAAATCCGGGCCAGGGCTGGCCACCGCCAACAGGTGAATCAGTGCCACGGTCAAGAACTCGGTGAGGTACATGCACACTCCAGGAAGTAACTGATTATTTCATCTGATAGGCTCGGCAGATTACGCCTTCGAATCCCGCCGCAAAAGGTACAGTTGATGACGAACAATCGCCGCGCCGTCTTCCTTGATCACCCTTCCCTGGACCTCGGGGACTTGGACCTCAGCGGGTTGCAGGCACTCTTCAGCGAACTGAGCCTGCACCAGCAGACCACACCCGAAAACATTATCGAACGCCTGCAAGGCGCGCAGGTGGCGATCAGCAACAAGATCGCGCTGAATGCCGAGACCCTGGCGGCCTGCCCCGAGCTGAAGCTGATCCTGGTGACCGCCACCGGCACCAACAACGTCGACCTCGCTGCCGCCCGCGCCCACGGCGTTACCGTGAGCAATTGCCAGGGTTACGGCACGCCATCGGTGGCGCAGCATACGATCATGCTGCTGCTGAACCTGGCGACGCGCCTGAACGACTATCAACGGGATGTGCAGGCGGGGCACTGGCAACAAGCCAAGCAGTTCTGCCTGCTGGACTATCCGATCGTCGAACTGGAAGGCAAAACCCTCGGGCTGCTGGGCCATGGTGAATTGGGCGGTGCCGTTGCGCGCCTGGCTGAAGCCTTTGGCATGCGCGTGATCCTGGGTGCGATTCCAGGCCGCCCGG
>NZ_JACARK010000202.1:0-4972 GCF_013386655.1 Pseudomonas sp. K5002
ATCGCACCGGTGCTGTACCGCAGCCTCAGCCAGATCGCCGCCGCCATTGAAGCGGGCGATCGCGACTTCGCCAAACTGCGCGCCGCACAGGTCCAGCAGATCGAAGCGGCAGGTTTTCGCATGGACTACCTGGAGGTTCGCCAGGGCCTGCACCTGCGTCCGGCCACCGCCGAAGACAAGGACCTGGTGATCCTGGTCGCCGCCTACCTGGGCGCCACCCGGCTGATCGACAACCTGCATCTGCATCTGAACTGACCCCGCCACACACCCCGCCTGTTGCACTGCCTGATCGGCCGGTATAAAAAAGTACCGGCCACAGCGCAGACAAAGCCAAGACAGATCGACACGCTAGGTTTAATGTATTCGCCCTACGCTCTTCGTTGGCGTTGACCGGAGCCTGTCATCTTCACAAAGACAGGACATTCCCGGCTTTCAAGTGTCCTAAAAGCAGTCCCAGCAATAAAAAGGAAACCCGCAGCGATGGCGTACTACCGCACTCCTCATGACGTTACCGCTCTGCCCGCCTGGCAAGCGCTCAATCAACATCGCCAAGCCATGCAGGATTTCAGCATGCGCGAAGCCTTTAATGCCGATCCCCAGCGCTTTACCCAGTTCACCTTGAGCAGCTGCGGGCTTTTCCTCGATTACTCGAAAAACCTGATCACCAGCGAAACCCGCGACCTGCTGGTAGGCCTGGCCAAGGAAGTCGACCTTCAGGGCGCGATCAAGTCGCTATTCAACGGCGAGCCGGTCAACTCTTCCGAAGGTCGCCCGGCGCTGCACACCGCGCTGCGCCGCCCAGTGGGTGACAAACTGTCGGTCAACGGCGTGAACATCATGCCGGACGTGCACAAGGTGCTGAACCAGATCACTGACCTGGTCGGCCGCATCCACGACGGCCTGTGGCGTGGCTACACCGAGAAGCCGATCACCGACGTGGTGAACATCGGTATCGGTGGCTCGTTCCTCGGCCCGGAGCTGGTGTCTGAAGCGCTGTTGTCCTACGCCCACAAAGGCGTGCGCTGCCATTACCTGGCGAACATCGACGGCAGCGAGTTCCACGAGCTGACCATGAAGCTGCGCGCCGAGACCACGCTGTTCATCGTCTCGTCAAAATCCTTCAACACCCTCGAAACCCTGAAAAACGCCCAGGCCGCCCGCGCCTGGTACCTGGCCCAGGGTGGCTCGGAAGCCGAGCTGTATCGCCACTTCATCGCCGTATCGAGCAACAATGCGGCGGCCGTGGCCTTCGGTATCCGCGAAGAGAACATTTTCCCGATGTGGGACTGGGTGGGCGGTCGTTACTCGCTGTGGTCGGCCATCGGCCTGCCCATCGCGCTGGCCATCGGCATGTCCAACTTCAAGGAACTGCTGTCCGGCGCCTACACCATGGACCAGCATTTCCAGACCGCTCCATTCGAGGCGAACATGCCGGTGCTGCTCGGCCTGCTGGGCGTGTGGTACGGCAACTTCTGGGGCGCGCAGAGCCACGCAATCCTGCCGTACGATCACTACCTGCG
Organism: Pseudomonas sp. K5002; assembly: GCF_013386655.1. NCBI lineage: Bacteria > Pseudomonadati > Pseudomonadota > Gammaproteobacteria > Pseudomonadales > Pseudomonadaceae > Pseudomonas > Pseudomonas sp. K5002. The sequence continues at coordinate 1,521 of NZ_JACARK010000202.1, forward strand.
TAACATCACCAAGCACCTGCAACAGCTGGACATGGAATCCAACGGCAAGAGCGTGCGCCAGGACGGTACGCCGGTTTCCACCGACACCGGCCCGGTTATCTGGGGCGGCGTAGGCTGCAACGGCCAGCATGCTTACCACCAGCTGCTGCACCAGGGCACCCAACTGATCCCGGCCGACTTCATCGTGCCGATCGTCAGCTTCAACCCGGTCTCCGACCACCATCAGTGGCTGTACGCCAACTGCCTGTCCCAGAGCCAGGCCCTGATGCTCGGCAAGACCCGCAGCGAAGCTGAAGCCGAGCTGCGCGACAAGGGCATGGACGAGGCCGAAGTGCAGAAGCTGGCACCGCACAAGGTGATCCCGGGCAACCGTCCGAGCAACACCATTGTGGTTGAACGCATCAGCCCTCGCCGTCTTGGTGCACTGGTGGCAATGTATGAGCATAAAGTGTTCGTGCAGAGCGTCATCTGGGGCATCAACGCGTTCGACCAGTGGGGCGTGGAGCTGGGCAAGGAGCTGGGCAAAGGCGTTTACAACCGCCTGACCGGCACTGAAGAACAGCCTGCGGACGACGCGTCCACCCAGGGGTTGATCAACTACTTCCGCGGCCGTCACCGCGGTTGATGGTATCGGCACTACAATGAGGGTCTGAACCTGCGGGAGCGGACCCTTGTAGGAGCTGGCTTGCCAGCTCCTACAAGGGTCGCAAAGCTCCCCTCTTGTCGCAAAAAACAAGAATAAGGATCCCTCATGTTCGATATCAGCACGTTCCCCGCCGCCGATGCCGTCCGCCGGGCTGCGCAACTCAGTCAAGAGGACTACCAGCGCCTCTACCGCCAATCCGTCGAGCAACCCGATACGTTCTGGGCCGAACAGGCCAAGCGTTTTCTCGACTGGAGCACGCCCTGGCAGACCGTCCAGAAATCCGACATCAAGACCGGCGCCGCCCAATGGTTTGCCGGAGGCCAACTGAACGTCAGTTACAACTGCATCGACCGTCACCTCGCGCAACGCGCTGATCAGCCGGCCTTCATCTGGGAGGGCGATGATCCTGCGACGTCTTCCAAAATTACCTACCGCCAGCTCCACCAAAACGTCAGCCGCCTGGCCAACGTGCTGAAAAGCCGTGGCGTGAAGAAAGGCGACCGGGTGTGCATCTACATGCCGATGATTCCCGAGGCGGCCTACGCGATGCTGGCCTGTACGCGGATCGGTGCGGTGCATTCGGTGGTGTTTGGCGGATTCTCGCCGGACGCCCTGCGCGACCGCATTCTCGACGCCGATTGCCGCACGGTGATCACCGCCGATGAAGGCGTGCGCGGCGGCAAGCCGGTGGCGCTGAAACAGAATGTCGACAAGGCCCTGGCCAGTTGTCCGGGTGTCAGCACGGTACTGGTGGTGCAGCGCACTGGCGCGGCAGTCAATTGGACTGAAGGGCGCGACCTCAAGTATCAACAGGCCCTGAATGCAGCCAGCGACGACTGCCCGCCCGAGCCGATGGATGCGGAAGACCCGCTGTTTATCCTCTACACCTCCGGCAGCACCGGCAAACCCAAAGGTGTGTTGCACACCACCGGCGGTTACCTGCTGCAGGCTGCGATGACCTTCAAGTACGTGCTCGATTACCGCGAAGGCGAAGTGTTCTGGTGCACCGCCGATGTCGGCTGGGTCACCGGCCACAGCTATATCGTGTACGGGCCACTGGCCAATGGTGCGACCTCGCTGATGTTCGAAGGCGTGCCGAGCTACCCGGACAGCTCGCGGTTCTGGCAGGTGATCGACAAACACAAGGTCAACATCTTCTACACAGCGCCGACCGCGTTACGCGCGCTGATGCGGGAAGGCCACGGGCCACTGGAAAACACTTCCCGCGCCAGCCTGCGCCTGCTGGGCAGTGTCGGCGAGCCAATCAACCCGGAAGCCTGGGACTGGTACTTCAATGCCGTGGGCGAACAACGCTGCCCGATTGTCGACACCTGGTGGCAGACCGAAACCGGCGGCATCATGCTCAGCCCGCTGGTCAGCGCCCAGCGGATCAAGCCTGGCTGCGCCACCCAGCCGATGTTTGGCGTGGTGCCGGTGCTGCTCGATGAGCAAGGCAAGGAAATCAGTGGCGCCGGCAGCGGCGTGCTGGCGATCAAATCCAGCTGGCCAGGGCAAATCCGCAGCGTGTACGGCGACCCTCAGCGGATGATCGACACCTATTTCAAACCCTACCCCGGCTACTACTTTACCGGCGACGGCGCGCGGCGCGACGAGGACGGTGACTACTGGATCACCGGCCGCATCGACGACGTGATCAACGTTTCCGGGCACCGCATCGGCACCGCCGAAGTCGAAAGCGCCCTGGTGCTGCATGATCAGGTCGCAGAAGCCGCGGTGGTCGGTTATCCACACGACGTGAAAGGCCAGGGCATCTATGCCTTCGTCACGCCCATGAATGGCGTCGAGCCCGACGACGCGCTGAAAAAACACCTGCTGGATCTGGTGAGCAAGGAAATCGGCAGTTTCGCCAAGCCCGAGCTGATTCAATGGGCACCGGCCTTGCCGAAAACCCGCTCAGGCAAGATCATGCGGCGGATTCTGCGCAAGATTGCCTGCAACGAACTGGACAGCCTGGGGGATACTTCCACCCTGGCCGACCCGAGCGTGGTGGACGGCCTGATCGACAAGCGCCTCAACCGATAGGAACCCATGGAATTCATTCGCAGCCGCATCGAAAACCAGCTGATGAGCCTGACCGGCTTGTCGCTGGGCCAACTCGACCTGGAGAACCCCAAGGGCGATCCGGGTCTGTTTGGGCCGAACTCGGTGAGCTGGAAGGTCCATGGCGACTTCAGCAGCATGTTGATCGGCGGCATCAGCGCGTTGATGTTGCAGGCATTGCACCCGCTGGCGTTGGCCGGCGTGTGGGACCACTCGAACTTTCGGCAGGACATGCTGGGGCGGTTACGACGCACCTCGCAGTTCATTTCCGGCACCACGTTTGGTTCGCGGCGTGACGCCGAATGGCTGATCGAGAAAGTGCGCACCATTCACCTGCAAGTGGTCGGCCATGCACCGGACGGCCGACCGTATGCCGCCAGCGATCCCGAGTTGCTGACCTGGGTGCATGTGGCGGAGGTCAGCAACTTTCTCGCGGCCCACCTGCGTTATCGCAACCCGGATTTATCTCCGAGGGATCAAGACCGGTACTACAGCGAAATCGCCCTGGTGGCCGAGCAATTGGGCGCGCGTCACGTGCCGCGTTCGCGCCAGGAAATTTCCGATTACCTTGAGCGTATCCGCCCGCAACTGCTGTGTGACCAGCGCAGCCACGAAGTCCTGCGCCTGCTGCTCAACGCGCCGTCTCCCAGCACCCTGGCCAAGCCGTTTGGCTCGCTGATGATGCAGGCCGGTATCGACCTGCTGCCGGACTGGGCCAGCGACATGCTCGGGCAGAAGCAAAGCC
>NZ_JACARK010000203.1:0-12839 GCF_013386655.1 Pseudomonas sp. K5002
CTGCCAGCTCCAGCTCGTTGGGGCCGACCAGCCCACGATACGGCTGGCCCTTGTAGGCCACCGCTCGCTCCAGGGCCTTGGCGCTGTCCTTTACCCGGATCGCCGTGGCGCACAACGACGGGCCGTGGGCCTCGAAGAAGTTATGGGCGAAGGAATAGGGTTCGCAATTGAGGATCAGGTTGATATCGCCCTGGCGCAACAGGCTGACGCTCTTGGATCGATGCTGCCCGGCCTTGACGAAGCCCAGGCGCTCCAGCCATGAAGTGAGCTTGGCACCGAGGTTTTCATCCACGGCAAATTCCAGGAATTCGATGCCGTCGTATTCGCTGGCGGCCGGGGTTTCAAACAGGATCTCGGGGACCGGCGTCGCTTCTTGCTCCAATCGCTGGCGGGTTTTCTCTTCGAGGTACAGCAGCGAGCGCAGGCCGTCGGCGGCATTCGCCCGGGTCGGCGCGGCGCGGAAGCCGTCGTTGAAGATTTCCAGGGACAACGGCCCGGTGTAGCCACTCTTGATGATCGGGGCGAGAAAGCCCGCCAGGTCGAACTCGCCCTGGCCTGGGAAGCAGCGGAAATGCCGGCTCCATTCCAGTACATCCATCGCGAGGATCGGCGCATCGGCCATCTGCACAAAGAAAATCTTGTCGCCGGGAATCTCGGCAATCGCACTCGGGTCGCCCTTGAGAGACAGGGTGTGGAAGCTGTCGAGCAACACGCCCAGGCTCGGATGATCGATCTTGCGCACCAGGTTCCACACCTGCTGCCAGGTGTTGACGTGCCGGCCCCAGGCCAGCGCTTCATAGCCGATGCGCAAGCCCCGGCGGCCAGCGTGTTCGGCCAGCAGGCTCAGGTCATCCAGCAGAATGCTTTCATCGCCCACGGAATCGGCTGACGCGTTACTGCACACCAACACCAGGTCGGTGCCCAGCTCCTGCATCAAGTCGAACTTGCGCTCGGCCCGCTCCAGGTTGCGTGTCAGGCGGTCGCGGCGGCAGCCCTCAAAGTCCCGGAACGGCTGGAACAAGGTGATGGCAATGCCGAGGTCGGCGCACATTTGCCTAACTTCACGCGGGCTGCCGTCGTAATACAGCAGATCGTTTTCGAAGATTTCCACGCCATCAAACCCGGCAGCCGCGATGGCTTCGAGTTTTTCCGGCAAGGTTCCGCTCAAGGAAACGGTGGCGATGGAGCGTTGCATGGGGCGACTCCCGGCATTGAGGCATGTCTTGTTTACGGCAAATTATTGGCCGCCAGGTTCATCACAGCAATTGAAATGTACGAACCGGTTAGTTTTATGGGCGATTATCGAACAGAATGGCAATCGGCGAATTGACGATTTTTTAGCCGCTGCGCACCATCGACAGCACATTGAGCCCCGCTTCCATTGAGCGGCCTCGGTTAACCAAGACCCTGAACACACCATAAAAATTTCAAAAAAACGGGTACTTCCTCATGCCTTCGCAAAATCCCGCCGTGGCCGTGGGCCACAGCAATCCCCATAGCGGCATCGGTGACAAAATCCGTGGCGCCATGGCTGTCGGTAAAACCCGCTGGGGCATGCTGGCCCTGGTGTTTTTTGCCACCACCCTGAACTACATCGACCGCGCCGCCCTCGGCGTGATGCAACCGATCCTGGCCAAGGAAATGAGCTGGACGGCGATGGACTACGCCAACATCAACTTCTGGTTCCAGGTGGGTTACGCCATCGGCTTTGTGCTGCAAGGCCGGTTGATCGACCGGGTCGGCGTCAAGCGCGTGTTCTTCTGCGCGGTGTTGCTGTGGAGCCTGGCCACTGGCGCCCACGGCCTGGCCACCTCGGCGGTGGGCTTTATGGTCTGCCGGTTCATTCTCGGGCTGACCGAAGCCGCCAACTACCCGGCCTGCGTCAAGACCACCCGCCTGTGGTTCCCCGCTGGCGAGCGTGCCGTGGCCACCGGGATCTTCAACGCCGGCACCAACGTCGGCGCGATGATGACGCCGATGCTGCTGCCGCTGATCCTCCACGTGTGGGGTTGGCAGGCGGCGTTCCTGTGCATGTCGGCACTGGGCGGGATCTGGCTGGTGCTCTGGGGCTTGAAGTACTACAACCCGGAAGACCATCCAAGCGTGAAGCAATCGGAACTGGACTACGTGCAACAGGAAGTCGAACCGGAACAACCCCGCGTACCGTTCAGCCGGATCCTGCGGATGCGCGGCACTTGGGCCTTCGCCCTCGCCTATTCAATGACCGCGCCGGTGTTCTGGTTCTACCTGTACTGGCTGCCGCCGTTCCTGAATCAGCAATACAACCTGGGCATCAACGTGACCCAGATGGGCATCCCGCTGATCATCATTTACCTGACGGCGGACTTCGGCAGCATCGGCGGCGGGATCCTGTCTTCGTTCCTGATCGGACGCGGGATGAACCCGATCAAGGCGCGGCTGCTGTCGATGTTGCTGTTTGCCTGCTGCATCGTCGGAGTGATCATGGCCGCCGGCTCCAGCCACCTGTGGGTCGCGGTGTTTGCGATTTCCCTGGCCATCGGCGCGCACCAGGCCTGGACCGCCAACATCTGGAGCCTGGTGATGGACTACACGCCCAAGCACATGATGAGTACGGTGTTTGGTTTTGGCGGCATGTGCGCGGCCATCGGCGGGATGTTCATGACCCAAATCGTCGGCCATATCCTGACCGTGACCAACAACAACTACACCGTGCTGTTCACCCTGATTCCGGCGATGTACTTCATCGCGCTGATCTGGATGTACTTCATGGCGCCGCGCAAGATTCCGACCGTCGAGGTCTGAGTTTCCTACCTGCGCCGCTGCTGCCAGGCAGCGGCCAACCCGCTCAGGCAAATCACCCCGATCCCGACCACGGTGGTCAGGTCCGGGGTGTGGTTGAACACCAGCCAGCCCAACAACCCCGCAAACACGATCTGGCAATAGCCGAACGGCGCCAGCAGGGCTGGCGCTGCGAAGCGGAAGGCCTGGGTCAGCATCAAGTGTGCGGTCATCCCGCAAGTGCCCAGCGCCAGCATCAGCACCCCGTGCCACAGGCTCGGCACCTGCCAGAAGAACGGCACCAAGGCGCTCATCACCAAGGTATTGCACAACCCGGCGAAGAAGTTGCTGGTGGTGGGGGTGTCGTACTTGCTGAGGATGCGGGTGAGCAGTTGGTAGAAGCAGAAGAACAACGCCGACGTCAGCGGCAACAACACCGCGGGGGTGAACAGCTCACCGCCCGGGTGCACAATGATCAGCACCCCGATAAACCCGCAAATCACCGCCAGCCATTGGCCGCGGGTCACGTGTTCGCCTAACAGCGGCACCGACAACGCGGTGACCAGGATCGGCGCAAGAAAGTTGACCGCCGTGGCTTCGGCCAACGGGATAAAGTGCAGCGCCGCCGTAAAGAACAGGCTGGTGCCCAGCAGGCACAACGCCCGCGCCACTTGCAGTAAAGGGCGTTTGCTGCGCAGTACCCGCAGGCCCGATTGCGGCAGGAAGATCCCGGCCATCAACAGCGTGTGCACCAGGTAGCGGGCCCACACCACCATCACGATCGGGTAGAACCCGGCCAGGTATTTGGACAGCGCGTCGTGGCTGGAAAACAGAAAGGTCGCCACCACAATCAGCAAAATGCCTTTGAGCGGGTGGTTGACGCCGGAAAGTGGGGTACTGAGGGTCATTGCATTCTCTTGAGTGGCAGGCTGAAATGACCGCCGCATACCGCGGCATAATCTAGAACGGGTAAAGCGCCTCGCTCAAGAGCATAACCAAACACTGTTCGAACAGCGCACTAAATTGCGGTTTTCCAGTCCAACGCTTCACGCCGCCCCGCCCACTGCGCGTTTTTTAACCAAGGCTTTCTCACCATGAAAAAAACCCTGTTGATTCTTTCGACCCTGACGCTGCTCAGCGCCTGCGACAAGCAAGCCGAGACCGCCAAGGCGCCCGCCCCGCCGTCTGTCCAGGCAACGTTGGTACCGCAAGTGCTGCCCACCGACAAATGGGTCGGCAAGTGGATTGGCGTCGAAGGCCTGAACCTGACCATCGCCAAGGACGACAGCATCGGCCGCGGCCACTATGTACTGACCATGAAATACGGCCTGGATGACGACGATTCCGGCACCTTCAAGGGCCAGGCATCCGAAGACGGCATCACCTTTGAACGCCCGGACGGCCCGCAGATCCTGAGCGCTGGCGACGGCGAAGCCACTGGCCTGAAATGGCTGGCCGACAAGAAGGACTGCCTGATCGTCGACACCGGCGAAGGGTATTGCCGCGACTGACACAAGCTTCATACAGATCGGACGACGCAGCGTTTAGCATCGTCAGACAGCCGGACTGGCGCCAACCCTACACACCAACAACACTGAGCTGCAGGTTCATAAAGAGGATTGCCACATGCTATGGAAAAAAGGCCGACGCAGCGACAACGTGGTAGACGCCCGCGATGACAGCGGCGGTGGTGGCGGTGGCATGCGTTTTGGGGGTGGCAAGGGCCTGAGCCTTACGGCCATCGTGCTGATCGTCGGCATCGGCTGGCTGACCGGCCAGGACCCGATGCAGATCCTCGGGCAACTCAGCGGCCAGCTCACCGAGCAAGCGCCCTCCGTTAGCCCGCAAACCCGCCAGGCGCCGCCGGCCAATGATGAACAAGCCGACTTCGTGCGCGCCGTACTCGGCGACACCGAAGACACCTGGGCCCAGGTGTTCCAGGAAAACGGCCTGACCTACAAGAACCCCAAACTGATCCTGTTCCGCGGCCGGGTGAACTCCGCCTGCGGTGGCGCCACGTCCGCCAGCGGGCCGTTCTATTGCCCGGCAGACCAACAGGTATACCTGGACCTGGATTTCTTCCGGGAAATGTCCCAGCGCTTCAAGGCCGCCGGCGACTTCGCCCAGGCCTACGTGATCGCTCATGAAGTCGGACATCACGTGCAGACGCTGCTGGGCATCTCGGCGAAGATTCAGGCAGCCCGCCAGCAAGGCCGGCAGATGCAAGGCGACGGCGGCCTGCTGGTGCGCCAGGAGCTGCAAGCCGACTGCTTCGCCGGGGTGTGGGCCAACCGCGCGCAAAAGCGCCTGAACTGGCTGGAGCCCGGCGACATTGAAGAAGCACTGAATGCGGCCAACGCGATTGGCGATGACCGCTTGCAGCAACAGGGCCAGGGCCGCGTGGTGCCTGACTCGTTTACCCACGGCACCTCGGCACAGCGGGTTCGCTGGTTCAAGACCGGCTTCGCCCAGGGCCAGATCACTCAATGCGACACCTTTACCGCCAAGAGCCTTTAAATGAATAAACGACTGGGTCTGCTGTTAGGTTTGTTGATCACCTGTTCCTCCTCCACCTGGGCTGCCGAACATGGCGTCAAGGTGGTCAGTCCCGATCGTTTTCACCTGGATGCCGGCGACCTGAGCGTCGGCTTGAGCCAGGACTGGCGCCAGCCGCTGCCTCAAGTTACCCGCGCGCTGATCATCGTGCATGGTCGCCTGCGCAACGCGATGACCTATCTGGACAGCGGCGAAAAAGCGGCCGAAGCCGCAGGACAAAACGCCAATACCCTGGTGATTGCGCCACAGTTCCTCAACCAGACCGACCTCAAGCGCAACCAGATCGACAGCCAGACCCTGCGCTGGAACAGTAACGACTGGATGGCCGGCGAGCCGTCCACAGGCCCGGGCCAGATCAGCTCCTACGGCGCGCTGGACCAGATCATCAAGCACCTGGGCAACCGCAAGCTGTTCCCGAACCTGAAGGAAATCGTGGTGGCCGGCCATTCCGGTGGCGGCCAGGTGGTGCAGCGTTTTGCGCTGACCGGGCATGATCACCCGCTGCTGCAAACCGAGGGCATCAGCCTGCGTTATGTGGTGGCCAACCCGTCGTCCTACGCGTACTTCAGCCCACAGCGTCCGGTGAAATTCGATGTTGCCAGTTGCCCGGGCTTCAACGACTGGAAGTACGGCATGCAAAACCTGCCGGCCTACGCCAAGGGGCAAAGTGCCGAGCAGCTGGAGCAGGCTTACGTTTCGCGTAATGTCACTTACTTGCTGGGCCAGCAGGACACCGACCCGAATCACCCGGCGCTGGACAAGAGCTGCGGCGCTGAAACCCAGGGTGCGTATCGCTTGATTCGCGGGCACAATTATTTTGACTACCTCAAGCAGCGGCACCCGCAGTTGGGCCACAAGCTGGTGGAAGTGCCGGGGGTTGGGCATGACGGGGACAAGATGTTTACGTCGCCTGAAGGGCAGAAAGTACTGTTCCAATAACCACTGAAGAAACCGGATCAAAAATGTGGGAGCGGGCTTGCTCGCGAATGCGGTGGATCAGTCAGCCTATGTATTGACTGACACACCGCATTCGCGAGCAAGCCCGCTCCCACATTGGATTTTCATCGACCGGACTAAATCATCCGGCGCAATACCGCGCAATCTTCAGCATGCCAATCCGCCAGATCCGGCCACGGGTTTTCCGGCAAGTTAACCAACACCGTCCTGGTCCCCGCCGCCCGCCCGCAATCCAGATCAAACCGGTAATCACCGACCATCACCATCTCTTGCGGCGCCACTTCCCACGCTCGCGCCAGCTTCAACAAACCACCCGGGTCAGGCTTGGGCGGCGCATCATCACGCCCCAGCACATCCTCGGCTGCAAAGCAGTCCGCCAGGCCAATCGCCTGCAATGTCACATGGGCCAGCTCCCGCGCATTGCGCGTCAGGATGCCCAGGCGATAACCCCGCCCGGCCAATTCCCGCACCAACTCCACCGCCCCCTCCGCCGCCACCGAACCCAGCGCCAACTCACGCTCATGCGCAAGCAACCACGCATGCTTGGCCGCTGCTTCATCGGCGGGCAACGCCGCCAGGTGCGTAAGAATGTCGTCAGTCGCCGGAATATCCAGGGCCACGCGGATCGCCGCAAAATCATGCACGGCCACCGTCAGGGTGCCATCCATGTCGAACACCCAGTGCTTCACATCACTGAGGCTCATGCCCAGTCCTTGCGATGACGAATCAAGCCTTCCTGGGTGACCGATGCCACCAGTTGTCCGGCGCGGTTGTACACGCTGCCCCGGGAGAACCCACGGGAATTGCCGGCCCATGGGCTGTCCATGGCGTAGAGCAACCAGTCATCGGCACGCAGGTCTGCGTGGAACCACAGCGCGTGGTCGAGGCTGGCGACTTGCATGTCTTTCTGCCACACGGTCTTGCCGTGGGGCAGCAGCGAGGTGGTCAGCAGGCCGAAGTCCGAAGCGTAGGCCAGCAGGTATTTGTGCAGCGCCGGCGAGTCGGCCAGGGCGCCGTCCGCACGAAACCACACGTATTTGACCGGGTCGGACGGCTGCGGGTTGTACGGGTCTTTCTCGGTCACCGGCCTTACTTCGATTGGCTTGGGGCACAGCAGCTTTTCGCGCATGTGCTCGGGAATCAGGTGCGCGCGCTGCTGGGTCAGCTCCAGCTCCGACGGCAGGTTCTCCGGGCCGACCACCACGGGCATGGTGGTCTGATGCTCGAAGCCTTCTTCGTCGTACTGGAACGAAGCGCTGCAGGTGAAGATCGGGTTGCCCTTCTGGATCGCCGTCACCCGGCGCGTGCTGAAACTGCCGCCATCGCGCACCCGGTCAACCGAATACACCACCGGCAACGCCGCATCGCCGGGGCGCAGGAAGTAACCGTGCAACGAATGCACATGCCGCGCCTCTTCAACGGTCTGGCTGGCCGCCGACAGCGACTGGCCGAGCACCTGGCCGCCGAACAGCTGGCGAAAGCCCAGGTCCTGGCTGCGGCCGCGAAAGAGGTTTTCCTCGATCGGTTCCAGGGTCAGCAGGTCCACCAGATCTTCCAACACTTGGCTCATAGAGCATCTCCTACAACAATCTATTGGGCATTCCGGGCTGCTTATCCGTGCAGCGTGTCCAACCATTGGGCGCGGGTGATGCGATACAACACATGATGCCGCAAGGGGTCATCGGCTGCGACCTTGGGGTGTTCAAAATCTGCCAAGGGATCGTAATGCATACCGATGGCCTGCATGACTTTTTGTGATGGCAGATTGGCTTCAGTGGTAAACGAAACGATTTCGTCCAGCTTCAGCCGGTCGAAACCACAGCGCAGGGCAGTCCAGGCGGCTTCGCTGGCGTAACCCAGGCCCCAGTGTTCCCTGGCCAGGCGCCAGCCGATCTCCACCGCCGGAGTGAACGGGGCCTCGAAGCTCACATTCAGCAAGCCGGTGAGGCCGATGAACTCGCCGCTGTCCTTGCGCTGCAAGGCCCACAGGCCAAAACCGTACTCGGCAAAATGGCCGCGAATACGCCCGATCAGCGCAGCACTTTCCAGGCGGCTCAAGGTGGCCGGGAAATACCGCATCACCTGCGGGTCGGCGCACATGCGCGCAAACTCCGGCAAGTCGGCATCGCTCCATTGGCGCAGCACCAGGCGTGCGCTTTCCAATTGCAGTATCGGCTCCATTGGTCCCCCTCCCTTGCCATGTGCGTGAGTGTAACGCGCTGTTAAGATCCGTCGCTGGTTCCCGTCAGAAATCGCCATGCCCTTGCCATTGATCTACCACGACGACTACAGCCCCGAGTTCCCGGCAGACCACCGCTTCCCCATGGATAAATTCCGCCTGTTGCGTGACCATCTGGTGGAGAGCGGCCTGACACGGGACAGCCAACTGCTGCGCCCGGAACTCTGCCCCGCCGAGATTCTGGCCCTGGCCCATGAACCTGGGTATATCGAACGCTACATGAGCGGCGAGTTGTCGCGCGAAGACCAACGGCGCCTTGGCCTGCCTTGGAGCGAAGCCCTGGCCCGGCGCACCGTGCGCGCGGTGGGCGGTTCGTTGCTGGCCGCCGAGCAGGCCCTGGAACACGGCCTGGCCTGCCACCTGGCCGGCGGCACCCACCACGCCCACTACGATTACCCGGCGGGTTTCTGCATCTTCAATGACCTGGCCGTGATCAGCCATTACCTGCTGGCCAGCGGGCGGGTCAACCGGGTGCTGATCTTCGACTGCGACGTGCACCAGGGCGACGGCACCGCACGCATCCTCCACGACACCCCGGATGCAATCACCGTGTCCCTGCACTGCGAAAAGAACTTCCCCGCGCGCAAGGCGCAAAGCGACTGGGACATCCCGCTGCCGATGGGCATGGGCGACGCGGACTACCTCAAGGTGGTCGACGATGCCCTCAACTACCTGCTGCCGCTGTATCAGCCCGACCTGGTGCTGTATGACGCCGGCGTGGATGTACACAAGGACGACGCCCTCGGCTACCTCAAGCTGACAGACCAAGGCGTCGCCGCCCGCGATGAAAGCGTGATGCGCCACTGCCTGGGCCGCGATATTCCGGTGGTCGGGGTGATCGGCGGCGGCTACAGCAAAGACCGTCCTGCCCTGGCCCGTCGCCACGGGATCCTGCACCACAGCGCGCAGCGCGTCTGGACGTCATCAGGCTGTCATTGAGTTATGCGCGTTACCCACAATCGCTGTGGAACTGCCTGTGGATAACCTGAGTGAAAGCCCCTGCAGGCCATAAGCCGCCTGGCCTGCAGAAGGCTGTATGTTTTTTGATCAGGCAGCATGAGCATCCTCGGGTAGAATGCTCGGCCTACTTTGCCGAACCGCAGTTATCCCCATGCCCCAGACTCAAACCCCATCTCAACACGTCATCATCATCGGCGGCGGCCCGGCCGGGCTGATGGCCGCCGAAGTGTTGAGCCAGGCCGGGATCCGGGTCGACCTGTACGACGGCATGCCCTCGGTAGGCCGCAAGTTCCTGCTGGCGGGCGTGGGCGGCATGAACATCACCCATTCCGAACCTTACCCGGCGTTTCTGGCGCGCTATGCCGAACGGGCGCCGTGCATGGCGCCGTTGCTGCGCCAGTTCGGTGCCGATGCGTTGTGCGAATGGATACACGGGCTGGGGATTGAAACCTTTATCGGCAGCTCCGGCCGGGTGTTTCCTACTGACATGAAAGCCGCCCCGCTGCTGCGGGCCTGGCTCAAGCGCCTGCGCGACCAGGGCGTAGTTATCCACACCCGCCATCGCTGGCTGGGTTGGAATGCCGATGGCAGCCTGCTTATCCACAGCCCCGAGGGCGAAAAAAGCGTACGCGGTGATGCAGTGTTGCTGGCCTTGGGCGGCGGCAGTTGGTCGCGCTTGGGCTCGGATGGGGCGTGGCTGAAGTTGCTGGAAGACAAAGGCGTGCCTTACGCGGCGTTGCAACCGAGCAACTGTGGCTTCGAGGTGTCGGCCTGGAGCGAGTTGATGGTCAGCAAATTCGCCGGGGCACCGCTGAAAAACGTCGCCATTGGCCTGGCAGACGACAAGCCACGGCTGGGGGAATGTGTGGTCACCGCCACGGGCATCGAAGGCAGCCTGATCTATGCGTTGTCGGCACCGATTCGTGAGGCGATCAACCGGGATGGATCGGCCACGGTGCACATTGACCTGTTGCCGAGTAAGCCACTGGACAAGGTGATCGCAGCGCTGAGCAAGCCGCGCGGCTCACGCTCGATGAGCAAGCATTTGCACAGTCAGTTGGGATTGGATGGGGTGAAGGCGGCGCTTTTGCGCGAGCTGTCACCGGCGGAGCACTTCAATGATCCGGCGCAACTGGCGGTGGATATCAAGGCGCTGCCGCTGACGCTGGTGAAAACCCGGCCAATGGATGAAGCCATCAGTACCGCAGGCGGCGTGCCGTTTGAGGCGCTGGATGAACGCTTGATGATCAAGCAATTGCCGGGCGTTTTTTGCGCAGGCGAGATGCTGGACTGGGAAGCGCCGACGGGCGGGTATTTGCTGACGGGGTGTTTTGCCAGCGGGCAGGCGGCAGGGCGCGGTGTTCTTGAGTGGTTGAGGCCGGCCACCCCGGCATGACCCACTCACCCCATCACCGCCCGGCAGCAAAGTTACCTCTGACTCAACTGGCTGTTAGATCGGGATAGGCACGTTTAAAAGCTGTTACTTGCTTCTGCAGGAAAGCATCCTCTTCAGGCAGTAAAATTTTCAGATTTTCTATATAACCTGAATACGCACTGAAGAGTCTGGAAGGATCGCCGTGTTTCAAATCGTTCCATTCCTGCTTGAAGGCGTAGCTGAGTTTCTGGCCCTCTTCCTGACTGGTATAAAGCATATCCTGTAGATACTTATCCAATGGCGCCCTTATCTCAGGACTGATCGAATAATTAGCCTCATACAACGACATCAACTCTCTGAACGAATGGATTGCCTGCCCATACTCGCCGCGCGCCGCATGGTCTTCAACCCGGGACCTTAATTCGGCCACACGCAACTCTACCTGCTTGAAAGCTTTCTCGTCAGCGGCCTTGCCTTTCTTGATTTCGCCGTCTACAACAACGCCGCCGATAATGCCCGCCGCCGCCAGGACCGGCAAAACAAAAGGTACTAAAAACACAGCCATATCTACATCTCCATCTAAGTTCGTCATTCAGAAATCAGTTTCTGACTCAACCTCAGTGGAAATGAAGCATTTTAAGTTCCAGCACTTAAACACGGCGACAATTACAAAAAATATCCAAATCACAAGCAATAACTCATCAAGGATGACGAGGCACAACTTGACGCGAGCGGAATTGCTCCGCTCACGGTAGTCACTATGCGTTTACTTGATAACCAACAAGCCCTACTTCTTTTTCCGCGGCCCGGTGTTAAACACGGGCACCTTACGCACTGGCTTGATCGAAGGCTCGACCGGCGTCGCCTCCCCGCTGTCCACCCACTTGCCCAGGTTACGCTTGCCACCACCGCCGCCCGAAGCCTTGGGTTTCTTCGGCTTTTTCGGCTTCTTCACCACCTGGCCAGTGGCATCGGTATCCGGCACACGGTGCTCCGGTTCGAAGTCCTGCTCCATCTTCCGGGTCAACGTCTGACGGGTCAGCATCTCGATGGCCGACAGCATGTTCACTTCATCGGCGCACACCAGGGAAATCGCCTCACCGGTGTTGCCCGCACGACCGGTACGGCCGATGCGGTGGATGTAGTCCTCGGCCACGATCGGCAGGTCAAAGTTGACCACCAGCGGCAAGTCTTCGATATCCAGGCCACGGGCCGCCACGTCGGTGGCCACCAGGATCTGCACGTCGCTGCTCTTGAAGCGATCCAGCGCACGCTGGCGCGTGGCTTGTGGCTTGTCGCCGTGAATCCCGTCGGCATTGATGCCCAGGCCCTGGAGTTTTTCCACCAGCGCGTCCACACCGTTACGGGTTTTGGCGAACACCAGCACCTGCTTCCAGCGGCCCTTGCGCATCAGGTGCACAAACAGCTCGGCCTTGCGCTTCTTGTCCACCGGCACCACCCACTGCTTGACGGTGTTGGCGGCGACGTTGCGCGGGCTGACTTCGACGGTCAGCGGGTCGTTGAGCATCTGCCCGGCCAACTGGCGGATCTCGTCGGAGAAGGTTGCGGAGAACAGCAAGGTCTGGCGCTTTTTCGGCAGCATGCGGTAGATGTTCGCCAGTTCTTCGGAGAAGCCCAGGTCGAGCATGCGGTCGGCTTCATCCAGCACCAGGGTTTGCAGCTGGTTGAGCTTCAGCGCGCTCTGGCGGAACAGGTCGATCAGGCGACCAGGGGTGGCGACCAGCACATCAACGCCTTTGCGCAGCTTCATCATCTGCGGGTTGATGCTCACGCCGCCGTACACGGCGTAAGTGGTCAGCGGCACGTTTTGGGCGTACTCGGCGACGCTCGCATGAACCTGCTCGGCCAGTTCGCGGGTCGGGCACAGGATCAGCGCGCGCACCGAGTTGGCGCTGACTTTCGGCCCTTCCATGGTCAGCAGTTGCAGCAGCGGCACGGCGAAACCGGCCGTCTTGCCGGTGCCGGTCTGGG
>NZ_JACARK010000204.1:0-4229 GCF_013386655.1 Pseudomonas sp. K5002
CACCAGGCCGATCTCGGTGCGCCGCCAGTGGGCCAGTTGCGCCTCACTCATCTGGTCCAGGCGCTGATCGCCGACCTGGATGCTGCCACGGTCGACCTGGTCGAGCCCGGCCACCAAATGCAGCAGCGTGCTTTTGCCACTGCCCGACTCACCCATCAACGCCAGGCTGCTGCGCGCTCCCAGGTACAGGTCGACACCCGCCAGCACGGTCAACGGCCCCTGCGGCGTGCCATAACTCTTGAATACCCCTTGTACCTGCAGCATCACCCCTCCCCACAAGCTTCTGGACTTAAGCCGGAGAATAACGGTTGTCACATTTTTATGTCACAACCTTGGGCAAAAGGAGCGCCCCATGACCCCTGCAAATTTTTCACATCGATTTCACCCGGCCGCCACCTGCTGCACTTTAAATTGCCGTCCATGGGCAGATAACAGGCTGGTTATTTCAAACGCCCGTTAGTGCAAGTGAACAATTTTTTATATCGGTATGTTCAGCAAAAAGACAGCGCCCCTGTGACACGCTTTTGCATATTCCTGCATCAGCGCTACTCACTTGGCGCCTGCCTAACTTGCCGCTGCCAGTTACCGGATTAACGCCTGGAAGTTACCAATGGTGAATAGTGTGGTTGACCTGACCCTGAGCAAGTCTCGCTCGCGCTGGGCATTTGTAAAACAGCTGAACAAACTGTGGCTTGGCGTGGCAGGTATCGTGATGATCAGCCTGGCAGTAACGGCGTTCATCTGGTGGCCAAGATCGCCGCTGGACCTGGGCGTGGGCCACCGCCTGCTCACCTCCGGAACCCTGGAAGCCTGGCGTAACGGAGACCTGGTGGTGCTGGTCCGCCATGAGGAACGCTGTGACCGCTCCAACAACCCTTGCCTGGGCCCGTCAGACGGCCTGACCACGCTCGGCTCGTTGTCTGCCAGTGCCGTGGGCAAGGCCTTCCAGACCCTGGGCATGGAAAACACCGACGTACTGAGCAGCCCCACTACCCGTACCGCGCAGACCTCGCTTTTCATGTTCGGCAAGGCCGAATTGTCACCCGGGCCCCTGGCCATCTGCGGCCCTGCTATCGGCGAGGAACTGCGCCCGCATAAACACGCGGACCGCAACCTGCTGGTGGTCACCCACAGCGCCTGTATCAGCGACTTCGAGGAGGCATTGGGCTACTCACACGCTGCCCATGCTGAATACGGCAGTGCATTGTTTGTAAAGCTGCTGCCCGATGGCAAGTTCAAGGCGCTGGGTATTTTGAACAGTAAGGACTGGGCCGCCGTGCTTAAACAACTTTAGAACACTTCTTAACATTTAATCATTCAAGTTCGTTCAGCAAAAAGACAGCCAGACCGTGGCATCGTCTATGGTTTTAATTGATTTTTTTAGAAAAATTATTAGCTCACTAACTTTTCACAAGTTAACAACATGACGATGACCTTCGATGACTTATTGGACGCCACACGTTTAACGAGCTTGACTGGGGCACAGGGATATTCAGTTTCGCCCCCCCACTAACAGACTGTTTAAGGAATAACGTTCTGTGCCGCATTTCTACCCGACCACGACCACCTTCCACCCCTCGCGCATGGCTGATCCAGCGCTCGCGCTGATTCACCGTCAATACCGCTTGAGAGTGCAATAGCCATGACCCGCCTTAAACCATTGCCCGTATTGCTACTGGCATTCGTGATGTTCTATCTGTTGCCACTGGGCCTGCATGGCCTATGGATCCCTGACGAAACCCGCTACGCCCAGATCAGCCAGGAAATGCTCATCAGCGGCAACTGGGTGGCACCGCACTTCATGGGCGTGCGCTATTTCGAAAAACCCGCCGCCGGCTACTGGCTCATCGCACTGGGCCAGGCGTTGTTCGGTGAAAACCTGTTCGGCGTGCGCATCGCTTCCGCCCTGACCACCGGCCTGAGCGTCGTGCTCGCCTACCTGATCGCCCGCCGGCTGTGGAACGACCCGCGTAAGAGCTTCGCCTGCGCGCTGCTCTACATGAGTTTCGGCCTGGTGGCCGGGCAAGCCGGTTACTCCAACCTGGATCCGCAATTCACCTTTTGGGTCAACCTGAGCCTGGCGGCGCTGTGGTTTGCCCTCGACAGCTCCACCCCCCGTGCTCGCCTCGCCAGCTGGACGTTGTTGGGTGTGGCCTGCGGCATGGGTTTCATGACCAAGGGTTTCCTGGCGTGGTTGCTGCCGGTGTTGATCGCCCTGCCTTACATGCTCTGGCAGCGTCGCCTGGGGGAACTGCTGCGCTACGGGCCGCTGGCGATTCTGGTGGCGGCCGTGGTGTGCCTGCCCTGGGCACTGACGATCCACCTGCAGGAACCGGACTACTGGCGTTTCTTCTTCTGGCACGAGCACATCCGCCGGTTTGCCTCCGACAATGCCCAGCATGCACGACCCTGGTGGTTCTACCTGCCGCTGATGGTGGTGTCGTGCCTGCCGTGGGCGGCGCTGCTGCCGGCGACACTGTGCAAGGCCTGGAAGGAAAAGCGCCAACCGGCCATCGTCTTCCTGGCGCTGTGGTTGCTGCTGCCCCTGGGCTTTTTCAGCCTGAGCAACGGCAAGCTGCCGACCTACATCATGCCGTGCCTGCTGCCGCTGGCGCTGCTGATGGGCCATGCGTTGATCGACCTGCTGGCCAACGCCCGCACCCGCGCGCTGCGCGTCAATGGCCTGCTCAACCTGGGCATCGGCCTCGCGGCGATGGTGACGCTGATCTACCTGCAAATCGACCGGCCGTTGTACGGCAACAGCCACAGCGAGATGTTCAACCTGTCCCTGACGTTCATCGTGCTGATGGGCTGGATGCTCGCCAACCTGCTTCAAGCCTTCCGCCCATTGGCGCTGTGGGCGATGCCGGCGTTGGGCATTGGCCTGCTGGTGGCGCTGTTGCCCGCCGGCATGCCGGCGGTGGTCGAAGATAACCAGATGCCTGACCAGTTCGTGCTCCAGCACCTGGACGAGCTGCAACAGACCCATGCGCTGCTGAGCAACGAACTGGAGTCGGCGTCGGCCCTGGCATGGCGCCTGCGGCGGCCCGAAGTGACGCTCTACAACACCGAAGGCGAACTGCGCTACGGCCTGCAATACGCCGACTCGATGCACCGCAAGGTGGATCTGGACAGCGTTCAAGCCTGGCTCAAGCAGGCGCGCCAGCAAGGCCCGGTGGGCGTGCTGATGCGGGTCAGGAGCACCAGCGAAATGCGCGAAGCCGGCCAGCTGCCGTTGGGGGGCAAGCGTTATTACAAGGGTGACCTGGAGATCATCATCTACCCGCAATTGCCGTAACACAGGCGCCCTAATGTGGGGTGACCCCATTCAACACTCGTCCCACATCGGAACCGCCGCATGAACTTCTGGAAAACCGAACGCGGCGCCCTGCTGCTGCTCCTGGGCGTGTCGGCCCTGATCCTGCTGCTGGGCCTGGGCGCCCGCGACCTGTGGGGCCCGGAAACCCGCTGGGCGAACATCACCCTGCAGATGCTGCAAAGCGGCGACTACTTCGACCCGTACCTCAAGGGCACCCCGTATTACGACAAACCCCTGCCGTCGTACTGGCTGATCACCGGCCTGGCCAACCTGATGGGCGGCCTGGGGCCGTGGTCGTTGCGCCTGTCATCGGTCATCTCGGCGTGGCTGAGCATCTGGCTGGTGTACCTGATCGGCGAGCAACTGTTCCGCAAAGGCACCGGCCTGATTGCCGGCTGGATGCTCGCGACCACCTTCTACTTCCTCTTCTGGGCCCGGGTGGCCACGGCGGACGTGCTGACCGTATGCGGCGTGCTCGCCGCCGTCTGGTGGTATTGGCGCGGGCCGGACGATACGCGGCTGGGGCGCTACACGGTGTTCTTCCTGTTACTGGCGGCGACATCACTGTTCAAGGGTTTGATCGGCTTTGTACTGCCGGGCCTGGTGCTGTTGCCGCACTTGCTCAGCGAACAGCGCTACAAACGCCACCTCAACCTGCGGCTGGTGCTGGCCGTGATCATTGCCGGGGCGTTCTATGCGATTCCGTTTGTGCTGTCCCACCTCTACGGCGCACCGACCTACGGTGAAAGCGGCCTGGAACTGGTGTTCCGGGAAAACGTGGTGCGCTTCTTCGACCCGTTCGACCATATGGGGCCGATCTACACCTACCTGATCTACCTGCCGGCCTACACCTTGCCCTGGGCGCCGTGCTGGGTGCTGGGCCTGTGGCTCGCCGTGCGGCATTGGCGCG
>NZ_JACARK010000205.1:0-14192 GCF_013386655.1 Pseudomonas sp. K5002
CGCCTGCCAGCGCAGTTGCGCGGTGGTGCGCTCGAACGCCTCACGAGCCTGGGCGGGCGTTGACAGGTGAAACGGCCCAGGACCGTCCGCCTGGCTTTCTTGCGCCAGGTCGAGGAAGGCATTGAGTTCCGGATGCAAGGACATCGCAGGTTTCCTTATGAAAAAGCCACAGACGAAAGAGGAGCCACAAGGGCCCCTCTTTGTATAACGATGGATCGGCCTCAATCCTTAAGCCGCTTGTGCCACGCAATGCTCGATCAGCGCCTCCAGTTCGGCCTGGTACTCTCGCATCAACTGTTCGACGGTTTCGGCACGGTAGCGGCGCGTGCTGAAAATACAGCGCATCGCCAGGCGTCCGTCATACACCTGCCCCACCACTTCCAGCCAATTGCCCAGGGCCGCTTGCGGGCTGTAGCAACTGCCATAGCTCTCCTGAGCCGGCACCAGCATCGCCTTGTCATCGAAGCTCTGGTCGAACTGCCCCAGGTAGTTGAAGGTGACACGCGCCTGGGGTGCCAGGCGCAAGGTATCGGCCATCGACACACCGCTCATGTGACGCAGGATGCCGTAGCCCAGGCCCTTGTTCGGTACGGCCGCCAATTGCCGCTGCACCGCACGCACCGAGCTCCCGATATCAGCCCCGGCACCGGGTGCCAGGCGCACCGGGAACATGCTGGTGAACCAGCCCAGGCTGCGGCTCAGGTCGATGTCCTTGACCAGGTCTTCGCGGCCATGGCCTTCGAGCTGGATCAATACCGAAGGCTGCCCGCTCCAGCGGCACAACACCCGGCTCAGCGCGGCGAGCAACACATCGTTGATCTGCGTCTGGTAGACCGCAGGCACTTGCTTGAGCAACTGCTGGGTATGTTCCTGCGACAGGCCCATCAGCGCGACCGACTGGTACTGCACCTGGTTCTTGCCACGCGGGTTATCGCACGGCAGCTCACTGCCCGGCTGGTCGATCTGCTCAAGCCACCAGGCTTGCTCCTGCGCCGGATAATTCGCCGCGTACGCTTGCAGCCCCTCGGCCCAGGCCCGGTAGCTGCTGGTACGAATCGGCAGGGCCGGCGCCTGGCCATTGCGGTAAGCCTCATAAGCGACCTGCAAATCCTGCAGCAGCAAACGCCAGGAAACGGTGTCGATCACCAAATGATGGATCACCATCAATACCCGCACCTGGCCATTGCCCAACGTCACATGAGCGGTACGCCACACCGGCCCGTCTTGCAGGTCCAGGCTGCGCTGTACCTGTTCGGCGTACAGCTCAAGCTCCGCCTCATCGGCCACGGTGTGTTGCCATAACAAGGGCTCAGTGGCCCATTGCGCCTGCATGTCCTCCAGCGGCTGGTAATGCTGGTAATAGCGTGCGCCCACCTCACGAAAGCGCAGGCGCAGGGCGTCGTGCTGCTTCAACATGCAGCGCAATGCCAGCTCCAGCGCCGGCAGATTCAGCGCCTGGCGTGCACGCAGCATCAATGCCTGGTTGTAATGGTGCGGCTCGCTCATACGCTGGTCGAACAGCCACTGCTGGATCGGAATCAGGTTGAACTGGCCCTCGGCGGCCACCTGCGAAACATCCTCGATCAGCGTGGCGACGGTGCTTGAACGCTGCTCGAAAATCGCCTCGATGGTCTGCCCGCGCATCAGGTCCCGCAGCTTGAGGTCCATCTTCAGTTCAGGGTGGTTGCGTACCCGCGAGACGACTTGCAGGCTGAGGATCGAGTCACCGCCCAACTCGAAGAAGTTGTCGGTGATGCCCACGCGTTCCACTTGCAACACATCAGCCCAGACCTGTGCCAGCAGTTGCTCGTCACGAGTACGGCCGGGAACATACTCGCCGCCCTTGAATTCAGGCTCCGGCAAGGCCTGGCGATCCAGCTTGCCGTTGGGCGTGACAGGCAGCGCCGCCATGCAGATGACCTGGGTGGGCACCATGTAATCCGGCAATTGCGCGCGCAAGTCCGCCTTGAGGCGATCACCGATGGCCATGCCATCGGGCGTCACCACATAACCGATCAGTTGCTTGCCCGACGCACTGTCACGGGCGATCACCAACGCGTCACTGACATCGTCCAGTTGCCGCAGGCTCGCCTCGATTTCCCCCAGTTCAATGCGAAAGCCCCGGACCTTGATCTGGTGGTCAATACGCCCGACGTAATCAAGCACACCATCAACACGCTGGCGTACCAGGTCGCCGCTGCGGTAGAGACGATCGCCCGGCGACCCGAACGGGTCCGGCACAAAGCGCTCGGCACTCAGGTCCGGACGACGGTAATAGCCGCGGGCAATGCCCTGGCCACCGATGTAGAGCTCACCGGCAATCCCCGGCGGCAGCGGGTTGAGGTCTTCGTCCAGCACGTACAGCGCGCGCTCGCCGACAGCACGCCCGATCGGCGCATAGGCAGCCTCGCACCGGGTGTCGACCGGGACCTTCCAGAGCATCGGCGTGACCACGGTTTCGGTGGGGCCATAGCCGTTGGTAAAGAACTGTGGACGCAGTGCCGCTTTCACTTGTTCGAAGGTCTGGTCCGGCACCGCATCGCCACCGAAGCAATACACCCGTACCGCGGGTGGTTCCTGTTGGCTATGGGCCGCGTACTCGGCCAACTGCTTGAGGTAGGCCGGCGGGAAACAGGCAATCGTGATGCCGTGTTGATGCAAGGCGTCGAAGGTCTGCTCCGGTGTCCACAGGCTGGCATCGCGGATCACCAGCGTGCCCCCGCTCAATAGCGTACTGAGCCAGCGCTCATGAGCGCCGTCGAAGGCAAATGACATGAAATGCAGCTCGCGGGTGCGCTCATCCATGTCATACAGCCCGGCGATGGCCTGGCAATGCATGCTCATCGGCCCATGCGCCACTGCCACGCCTTTCGGCCGACCGGTGGAGCCCGAGGTATAAATCAAGTAGGCCAGATTGGCGCCCAGCAAACTGCTGGCGGGCGGCGTGTCGCTGTAGCCGGCGCGGTCAAACGTGTCGATGGCCAGCTGCGCCAGGCCTTCCACCGCCGGAAGGCGCGCCTGCACCTGGCTATGGGTCAGCAACAGCGCCATCGCCGAGTCTTGCATCATGAACGCCAGGCGTTCGGGCGGATAGTCGATGTCCAACGGCACATAAGCCGCGCCGCTTTTCATCACCGCCAGTAACGCCACGATCATCTCGACGGAGCGCTCCAGGGCCACCCCGACCACCACTTCCGGCCCAGCCCCCAGCTCGATCAAGCGATGGGCCAGGCCATTGGCTCGACGTTCCAGCTCACCGTAGCTCAGCGAATCGCCCCCACACACCAGTGCCGTCGCCTCGCCACGCGAATCGGCATGGCGTGCGATCAGTTCCGGCAAGAGCTGCGCGTGATAGCTGGCATTCGGCGCCGCACTCCACTGCTCAAAGGCTCGCCACTGCTCGGCCCCAAGGCGCTGAAGGTTGCCCAGCCGCGCCGTCGGCGCAACGATCATGGCCTCAAGGGATTCTTCCATGCAGCGGCGAATCTGCTCTACCGCCTCGACACTGAAGGCATTGCGCAGGAACAGATATTCGATCGACAACTGTTCGCCGAGGTTGACCGCCAGGTCCATCGCAAAGTTGGTCACGTCATGGTTACGCGACTCGCCGAAGCTCAGGCCGGTGTCCTGTTGCTCACCCAGGCGCTCATCGATCGGGTAGTTTTCAAACACGATGATGCTGTCGAACAACCCTTGCCCGCCCAGCCCCGACCAGCGCTGGATATCCGCCAGCGGCGCGTGTGCGTACTCACGGATGTCCATGTTGCAGGCCTGCAACGCTTGCAGCCACTGATCCAGCGGCTGCGCGGGTTCCAGGGTCTGGATCACCGGTAGCGTATTGATGAACAGCCCCAGGATGTTGTCGGCATTGGCCAACCCCGCAGGACGGCCAGCCACGGTGGCACCGAACACCACAGTGTTCTGCCCGGTAAAGCGTTGCAGCAACAACAGCCACGCGCCCTGGATCAGCGTGTTGGGGGTGATTTGCAAGGCGCGGCAAGCCTGTTGCAGGCGTGCGGTTTGCACCGCATCCCAACGTGAGTAAAGCGCCTGGTGCCCGGGCAAATCCTCGACATGCCGCGGGAACATCGCCTGGTTCAGCGAGGTGGCCTGCTCCAGCGTCGCAAGACGGCTTCTCCAGAAGCCCTCCAGCGCCCGTTGATCCTGGCGTTGCAGCCATTCGATGAACTCGCGGTAACGACCGTTGCGTGTCGGCACGTGGCCCTGGGCATAAAACTGCATTACCTCGCCAAACAGTCGCGAACTGCTCCAGCCGTCCATCAGGATGTGATGGCAGGTCCAGATCATCTGGTAGCGGTCGTCCTCAAGCCGCAGCAACAGCACACGCTGCAACGGCGCACAGGCCAGATCGAACCCTTGCAGGTAATCAGCCGTTGCGCGCTCGCCGATCGCCTGTTCGCTGATGTCCTGGCCGCGCCAATCTTCGATCAGCAGCGGCAATTCGGCCTCGCGGTGGACAATTTGCACCGGGGCGCTCAAGCCATCCTGCCAGTGAAAGCTGGTCCGCAGAATGTCCTCACGCTCAATCACCGATTGCCAGGCTGCGGCGAAGCGCTCGGTATCCAGCCCGTGTACCGGCAGGCTGATCTGGTTGATGTACAAGCCGCTGCTGTCGTCGGCCAGGGTGTGGAACAGCATGCCTTCTTGCATCGGTGACAACGCATAGACGTCTTGCACCTGCGCCACGGGCACCGGCAAGCCGTCAAGGTGCGCCTGGGTCAAACGGGCCAGCGGGAAGTCAGATGGCGTCAGGCCCTGATGCTCTTCGCCGCAGCAATGCTCTATCAGTGCCTGCAACGCGACGCCGTAGGCATCGGCCAATTGCTGGACGGTGGCCTCATCAAAAACTTCGCGGCTGAAGGTCCAGTCCAGGGACAACTGGCCGTTGTACACCCGGCCATCGATGGTCAGCCAGTTGCCCAGCGCCACGTCATCAGCGTGCCCAGCCCCGCTGCCCTCCTCGCTCGGCGCGAATAACGCCTGCTCATCAAAGCTCTGGTCGAACTGGCCGAGGTAGTTGAAGGTAATCCGGGCCTGCGCGAGTTTCGCCAGACGCGAGCGGACATCCTCTGCACCGAGGTAACGCAGCACGCCATAACCCAGGCCCTTGTTCGGCACCGCGCGCAGCTGTTCCTTGATGCCCTTGATGGTGTCTGCCGCGTGCACCGATGGGGTCAATACCACCGGGAACAGGCTGGTGAACCAGCCCAACGTGCGGCTCAGGTCGACGTCGCCGAACAGTTCCTCACGGCCATGGCCTTCCAGTTGCACCAGGCACGCAGGTTGCGCAGTCCACTGGCAAATCACCTGCGCCAGGGCACTGAGCAAAAGGTCGTTGACCTGGGTGCGATAGGCCGACGGTGCCTGCTTGAGCAGGCGCCGAGTCTGTTCTGTATCCAGACGCGTGTTGACCGAATGGCCATGCACCGAAGCCTGGCTGCCCTCAGGCCGCGCCCGTGGCAGTTCCGGCAACGCATGGGCCTGTTGCCCGGTCCAGTAACTCAACTCCCGAGCCAGCCCTTCGCTGTGGGCGTAGCCCTGCAACTGCTCGGCCCACGCCTTGAACGCGGTGGACTTGGGTGGCAACACCACAGGCTGGTTTACCGCCAGCTGCCGGTAGGCCGTTTGCAAGTCTTCCAGCAGCACGCGCCACGACACACCGTCCATCACCAGATGGTGAATCGCCAGATGCAGGCGCGAACTGCCGTCCTGCACTGCGATCAGGCTGCAACGCAACAGCGGGCCGTGTTGCAGGTCGAGGCTGCGTTGCGCCTGGTTGGCAATGGCGATGATCTCATCGGCGTTCTCTGCCTGGCGCTGCCAGAGGCCTACCGGTTGTGCGCCGACGGCCTCATGGCTGGCCTGCCAGGTACCATCGCCCGATTGCACGAAGCGCAAGCGCAAGGCGTCATGATGGGCCACCACGTGCTCAAGGGCCTGCTGCAGACATGCGCCGTCCAATGGCTCGCGCGGGGTCAGCATCAGCGACTGGTTCCAGTGGTCACGGTGCGCCATGTCATTGGCGAAGAACCAGTGCTGCATCGGAACCAGATGGCTGTCACCGCTGACCGGCCCCTGATCGATCGTTGCGGCTTGATCGGCGCTCGCAGCCCGGGCCAGCGCCTGGATGTTCTGGTGCAGGAACAGGTCCTTGGGTGCCAGGCCGATTCCCTGCTGACGTGCACGGCTGACCACTTGAATCGAATTGATCGAGTCACCGCCCAAGGCGAAGAAGTTATCGGCAGTGCCCACCCGGGCCACGCCGAGCACGGCTTGCCAGATCTCGACCAGGGCACTTTCGACTGCATTGGCGGGAGCCACGAAGTCCTGCTGTACCTCAGCCATGTCTGGCACCGGGAGAGCCTTGCGGTCGAGTTTGCCGTTGGGGCTCAGGGGCATTTTTTCCAGCGGCGTCAGGTGCGTCGGCACCATGTGTTCCGGCAGGGTCTGGCGCAGATGCGCAGTCAGCGCCTCGCGCAGTGCCGGCCAGTCGCTGGCGGCGCCAGGCTGGGTAACGACGTAGCCACTCAGGGCTTTGCCGTTGCGGCTGTCCTGCGCCACCACCACGGCTTCGCGCACGGCCCCGTGCTCCAGCAGACGGGCCTCGATTTCACCCAGCTCGATACGAAAGCCGCGGATTTTCACCTGATGGTCGATACGGCCAATGTAATCAATCACCCCGTCAACGCGGTAACGGGCCAAGTCGCCCGTGCGGTACAGCCGTTCACCCGCGACAAACGGGCTTGCCACGAATCGTTCGGCCGTCAGCTCCGGGCGACGGTGATACCCACGCGCCAGTCCCTGGCCGCTGAGGTACAGTTCGCCGTTGACGCCGCAGGGCACCGGGTTGAGCTCGGCGTCGAGAATGTAGGTCATCAAGTTCGCAATCGGCTCGCCGATGGGCACGGCGTCACGGCCCTCGTCACGACAGGTCCAGTGGGTGACATCAATTGCGGCTTCGGTAGGGCCGTAGAGATTGAACAGCCCCGCGCCCGGCAGCTTGGCGAAGACCTGCTGCTGCGCATCGATCGGCAACGCTTCGCCACTGCAAACGATACGGGTGAGGCTGGTGCAGCGGCTGACATTGGCATCCAGCACGAACGCTTGCAGCATCGACGGGACGAAATGCAGGGTAGTAATGCCCTCGCGCTCGATCAATTGGACCAGCTTCTGTGGATCGCGATGATCCCCTGGCGACGCCACGACCAAGCGGATGCCGGTCATAAGCGGCCAGAAAAACTCCCAGACGGACACATCGAAGCTGAACGGCGTTTTTTGCAGCACGCGGTCGTCGGCGTGCAACCCGTAGGCCTGTTGCATCCAGCACAACCGGTTGGTCAGGGCACCGTGGCTGTTGCCAGCCCCTTTGGGTTTGCCGGTGGATCCGGAGGTGTAAATCACATAGGCGAGGTTTTGCGCGACGGCCCGCGACTCGGGGTTGCCTTGCGCCTCACCGGCCAGCCAGGCATCGTCACCATCGAGTATCAGCGTGCGTACCCGTTCCGGCAGCGGCAAGGTTGCGACCAGCGCTTGCTGGGTCAGCAACCATTCGATGCCGCTGTCGTCGATCATGTAGGACAGGCGTTCCGGCGGGTATTCCGGGTCCAGCGGTACATAGGCGCCGCCGGCCTTCAGGATCGCCAACAGGCCCACCACCATTTCCAGGCTGCGGTGCAGTGCAATGCCCACCAGCACATCGGGGCCTACGCCACGCGCGATCAAGGCATGAGCCAATCGGTTGGCCCGCGCGTTGAGCTGGGCATAGGTCAACGACTGCCCCTCGAACACCAACGCCACGGCATGCGGGGCCCGCTCCACCTGGGCTTCGATCAAGTGGTGCACCGGCTGGTGGTTCGGGTAGTGGGCGAACGTGCGGTTCCAGTCCTCAACCATCATCCGGCGCTGCACCGCATCGAGCATCGGTAATTCGGCGATGCGCTGGGTGGGGTTGGCCACAATCGCGCGCAGCAGGTTCAGCCAGTGTTCGCCCAGGCGTGCGACGGTGGCTGGCTCAAACAAGTCAGAGGCATAGGACAGTGCGGCACTGATGCCTTCGCTGTACTCGAACGTATCCAGGGAGAGGTCGAACTGCACGCTGCCCGAATCCCAGGTCAATTGCTCCAGGCTCAACCCCGGCAGTTCAATCGCCTCGCGACGAGCATCACTGGCATGGTTGAACATGGCCTGGAACAACGGCGTATGGCTCAGGTTGCGTGCAGGTGCAAGCAGCTCCACCAGTTGCTCGAACGGCAGGTCCTGATGGGCCTGTGCTCCCAGTACCCGCTGCTTGACCTGATGAAGCAATTGGTCAAAGCGCAGGTGCCCCTCAATGTCGGCCCGGAGTACCTGGGTGTTGACGAAGAAACCCAGCATCCCTTCGGTTTCCAGGCGATTGCGGTTGGCAATCGGTACCCCGACACGAATATCCTGCTGCCCGCTGTAGCGGTGCAACAAGGTCTGGAAGCCGGCCAGCAGCAGCATGAACAGTGTGGTGTTTTGCTGCTGCGCCAGGCGCTTGAGACTCTCGGCCAGGGACGGCTCGAGGGTGATCGGCAACCGGGCCCCACGATAGCTTTGCTGAACCGGACGTGGATGGTCGGTTGGCAGTTCAAGGACCGGTTGCTCGCCGCCCAACTGTTCTGTCCAGTAGCTGAGCTGACGTTGCTGCTCACCCGCCGCCAGCCACTGACGCTGCCACTGTGCGTAATCGGCATACTGGATCGGCAGTGCCGCCAACGCCGCCGGTTGGCCTTGACTGAAGCCGCGGTATAACTGCATCAGCTCATCGATCATGACCCGCATCGACCAGGCATCCGACACGATGTGGTGTTGGGTCAGGATCAGCACGTGATCTTCAGCGCCCAGTTGCAACAGCTTGACCCGCAGCAACGGCCCGCGCTGCAGATCAAAGAGTTGGCGGGTTTCAGTTTCAATCAAGCCGCGCAGGCCAGGGTCATCCAGCCCGGCAGCCGCGGATTCAAGCGCAATCGCCACCGGTGCCGGCGCGTCAACCCGTTGTACGGGACGCTCGTTCTCCAGCACAAACCGGGTACGCAAGCTCTCATGACGCGCCACCAGGGCGTCAAAACACTGTTGCAAGGACGCCAGATCAAGGTGTCCGCGCAAACGCAGGGCCGCGGGAATATGGTAGGCGCTGCTGGTGGGCTCCAATTGCCACAAAAACCATTGCCGTTGCTGGGCATATGACAGGGCAAGCGGCTGGTCGCGTGCAACGCGCGGGATGGCCTGTTCAGGAGTCAACGATGCCGGGGCCATCGCCTCGACAAATGCTTGCAGGGTGTTATGGGCGAACAGCAGGCGCAAAGGCACCTGGACTTGCAGTTGCTGGCGAATCCGCGAAACCATTTGGGTCGCCAGCAGCGAATGGCCGCCCAGCTCGAAAAAGTTGTCACTCAGGCCAACCCGCGGCACGTTGAGCACCTCGGCCCAGATCGCCGCCACCGCTTGCTGCACCGGTGTCTGCGCAGCCACGTAGGTTTTCTGCCATTGGCTGGCATCGGGCTTGGGCAGTTGCCTGCGGTCCAGCTTGCCATTGGGGGTCAGCGGGAACCTTGGCAACAGCACCATATGCGCCGGCACCATGTAGTCGGGCAAGTTGGCCTTGAGCCGGGCGTTCAGGCTGTCGCGCAGGCGACCCTGGCCGTCGGCATCCAGGCCCTGCCATTCGGCGGCGGGGACCACATACGCCACCAACGCCTGGCCGCCCGGGGCATCCTGGGCCAGTACCGCGGCTTCACGTACAGCGTCCTGCTCCAGCAGGCGCGCTTCGATTTCCCCGAGCTCGATGCGGAAACCGCGAATTTTCACCTGATGGTCGATCCGCCCCAGGTATTCGAGGATACCGTCCGGGCGCTGACGTGCGAGGTCGCCGGTGCGGTAAAGCCGCTCCCCGGTGCTGGAAAACGGATGGGGAACAAAACGTTCGGCGGTCAATCCCGGGCGCTGGAAGTAACCCCGCGCCAGGCCGTCCCCGCCGATCAGCAATTCGCCGGCAACACCATAGGGCACCGGCATCAGGTCTGCACCGACGATGTACAGCGATGTGTTGTCGATTGGCCCGCCCAGCCAAGGTTGCGCAGCCTGCGGACGCAGCCGGTGCAACGCCGACCAGACCGTGGTTTCCGTCGGGCCATAGAGATTCCAGACTTCACCGCCAAGGCCAAGCATGCGCACCGCCAGTTCCTGGGGCAACGCCTCGCCGCCGCACAGGCACGTGCACCCCTGGAGCACGTGGGCCTGTTCATTGTCGAGCAACATGCGCCAGGTCGAGGGAGTCGCCTGCACCACGTTGACCTGTTCGGCGTCGATCAGGGCCAGCACGGCGTACGGGTCCTGCGCCACCTCCTGGCCGGTCAGCACGATGCACGCGCCGACCATCAGGGGTACGTAGATTTCCAGGCCGAAAATATCAAACGAGAACGTGGTCAGTGACAACGCCCGATCCTGGGCGGTCATGCCCGGCACCCTGGCCATGCTTGCGACAAAGTTGGTCAGGGCGCCCTGTCGCACCATCACCCCTTTCGGCTGGCCGGTGGAGCCAGACGTGTAGATGACATAAGCCAGGTGCTCCGGATCCAGCCGGGTTGGCAGATCGTCACCGGCATGGCCGTCAAGCCAATTGCCCGGTTGATCCAGCACCAGCGTAGTGACCGTGTCAGGCACCGGGATCTGGCTGAGCAGTGAATGTTGGGTCAGCAACAGGTCGATGCCACTGTCCTCAATCATGTAGGCGAGGCGATCCTGCGGGAACGCGGGATCGAGAGGCAGATAGGCGCCGCCGGCCTTGAGGATTGCCAACAACCCGATCAGCATGTGCGGGCTGCGTTCGACGGCAATGCCCACCAGCACACCCGCGCCCACCCCGTGACGTTGCAGCTCCACCGCCAATTGATTGGCCCGGGTATTGAGTTGCCCGTAGCTCAAGCGCTGGCCATTGATGACCAGCGCCTGCGCCTCCGGCGAGCGGGCCACCTGTGCCTCGAACAATCGATGAACATAACCCGCCTGCGGTGTGGCTACCGACGTGCGGACGCAATCGTCGAGCTGCGCTTGGCGCTGTTCAGCGTCAAGCAACGGCAGCTCACCGATGCTTTGTGCCGGGTTCGCGATGATTGCCTGCAGCAGGTTTTGCCAGTGCCCGGCCATCCGCGCAACCGTGTCTGCACCGAACAGATCCGTGGCATAGATCAGCGCCGCAGACAGCCCATCGGGGCGCTCCATGGTTTCCAGGGTCAAGTCGAACTGTGCACTATGGGTATCCCAGCGCAGCCCCTCGACCTTCAATTCACCGGCCGGCCCCTCGCCCGCCGGGCCTTGGGTCTGGTGGTTGAACATCACTTGAAACAGCGGGCTGTGGCTCAGGTTGCGTTGCGGCTGCAAGGCTTCCACCAGTTGCTCGAACGGCAGGTCCTGATGCGCCTGGGCATCCAGCGCAGTCTGCTTGACCTGTTGCAGCAAGGCACTGAAGGAGCCCTGGCTGTCGACCTCACTCTTGAGCACTTGGGTGTTGACGAAAAAGCCGATCAACCCCTCGGTCTCCACCCGGTTACGGTTCGCGGTCGGCACGCCAACCCGAATGTCGTTCTGCCCGCTGTAGCGATGCAGCAAGGCCTGGTAGGAGGCCAGCAGGATCATGAACAGACTGACCCCTTCGCGCTGGGCCATCTGCTTGAGGCCGCAGGCCAGCGCGGTGTCGATATCCAACTCCAGCCGGGCACCGCGATAGCTCATCACGGCCGGGCGCGCAACGTCAGTCGGGAGCTCAAGCACCGGCTGCTCGCCGCCCAGTTGCGCGGTCCAGTATTGCAACTGCCGCTCCCGCTCGCCGGCCTCCATCCAGTGCCGCTGCCAGATGGCGTAGTCGCTGTATTGAATCGGCAACGCTGGCAGTTCCAGGCTCAACCCTCGACTGAACGCGGCGTAACCCTTGACCAACTCCTCGACCATTACCTGCATCGACCAGCCATCGGAAACGATGTGGTGCAAGGTGACAATCAGCACATGGTCATCCGCGCCCAGTTGCAACAGGCACGTACGCAACAAGGGCCCCTGCTGCAAGTCGAACAGCCGGCGCGTCTCGTCTTCGATCAAATGCCGCAGTTGCGCCGCATCCGGCACCTGGGCCAGAGGCTGCACCTGCAGACTTACCGGTGCAGCCTCCTGCACTTGCTGCACCACTTGCTCGCCGTGCACCACGAAGGTGGTACGCAGGCTCTCATGGCGCGCGACCAGCGCACTGAAACTCTGTTGCAGCGCCGCAATGTCCAATGGACCGCGCAAGCGCAGGGCCGTAGGCATGTGATAAGCCGCGCTTTCCGGGTCCAGCTGCCACAAGAACCATTGACGCTCCTGGGCAAAGGACAATGACAACGTGTCGAACTCGGCACTGACAGGCGGAATCGGCAGGTTCGCCGGGGAAACGTCCTCTTCCAGCATTTTCTGCAGGTAAAGACGGCGTTTTTCCAGCGGCAGCGTTATGAAGCGCCTGGCAATACGTTGTGCGACAGCGGTGTCCATCAAACCTCCTCGAATTCATCAAGCAGCGCTTCAAGCTTGCTCAATTTTGACGTGCTCATTGACGTGCCGGTCTGCTCCAGTTGCGCGACAAACGCACCGAGGACCGGAAATTGGAATATCAATTGGGGCGTTAACTTCATGCCCAGTTCGAGCTGCAGGCGCGACACCACATTCACCACCAGCAGCGAATGCCCGCCCAGCTCGAAGAAATCATCCGCCAGACCGACCTGCTCAACGTTGAGCACGCCTTGCCAGATGGCCGCGACCTTGCATTCCAGATCGCTTTGCGGCGCCAGGTAAGCCGAATGCAGCGCGCGGTTATCCGGCGCGGGCAGTGCCTTGCGGTCGAGTTTGCCGTTGGGTGTAAGCGGCAGTTGATCGAGGAAGACCAGATGGGTGGGCACCATGAAGTCCGGCATCTGTTGTGCCAGCCGCGCCTTGAGCTGTTCACTCAAGCGCGCCTCGGCCGCCCTATCCAGGCTGCTGTCCTGGCTGACAAGCCAACCCACCAGGCTCGTGCCGGTCGCCGTTTCCCGAGCCAGCACTACCGCATCTCGTACTTCAGGTTGAGCGTGGAGGCGGGCTTCGATTTCACCCAGCTCAATGCGCAGGCCACGGATTTTCACCTGATGGTCAATCCGGCCGATGTATTCGATTACGCCATTTTCGGCGTGGCGCACCAGGTCGCCGGTGCGATACAGGCGTGCAGCGGCCGACTCGCCAAACGGATCGGGAACGAAGCGCTCGGCGGTCAACCCTGGACGCTGGTGATAACCACGGGCCAGGGATTCACCACCGATGTACAACTCGCCAATCGCCCCCACGGCGCAAGGCTGCAAGGCGCCGTCCAGCACATAGGTGCATACGTTGTTGATCGGACGACCGATGGCGATGATTCGCCCGTCGTCTTCGACAGTGGCCGCCACGGCATGGCTGCTGGTATCAATCGTGGCCTCCGTGGGGCCATAAAGATTGCGCAGCTCGCCATCGAAGAGGCCCAGGACCTGGCGGGAAAGGTGCGCACTCAGCGCTTCGCCGCCGCACAGCAGCAGGCGCAAGGAGGCCAGGTGTTCACGGGTCGCCAGCGGCAACAGCGCCTGCAGCAACGATGGCGCCATTTGCAGCACACTGATCCCCCAACGCTCCACCTCGACCCACAAGGTGGTCAAGTCCAGGTTCAATTGCGGCGCGGCCAATACCAGTTGCGCGCCGCTCATCAGTGGCAACCAGAACTCCCACACCGAGGCGTCGAAACTGATGGCGGTCTTCTGCAGGACACGGTCACTGTGATTCAGCTTCAGGCAACCCTGCATCCATTCCATATGGTTGCTCAGGGCGCCATGGCGAATCGTCACGCCTTTGGGTTTCCCGGTGGAACCGGAGGTATAGATCACATAGGCGAGGTTCTGGCTGTCGACGGTTACCGAAGGCTCATGCTCGCCGTAGCCATCGAACCGCTCGGGCAGTGCGTCCAGCAGCAGGCAGTC
This sequence comes from Pseudomonas sp. K5002, assembly GCF_013386655.1. Lineage (NCBI taxonomy): Bacteria > Pseudomonadati > Pseudomonadota > Gammaproteobacteria > Pseudomonadales > Pseudomonadaceae > Pseudomonas > Pseudomonas sp. K5002. The sequence goes on from NZ_JACARK010000205.1 coordinate 14,046, forward strand.
CACGGCCACGTCAGCGAAGTACGGCTGTACGCTGGTTTCGGTCAACAGCAAGGCAATGCCGCTGTCCTCGACCATGTACATCAAGCGATCCTGTGGATAAGCGGGGTCCAGCGGTACATAGGCACCACCGGCCTTGAGGATCGCCAG
>NZ_JACARK010000206.1:0-17377 GCF_013386655.1 Pseudomonas sp. K5002
AAGATCGCCGAACCGGTGGCCTGGGGCGAGCAGAAACCTACGGTGCCCGAGGGTTTCAGCATCACGGCCATCGCCACCGACCTGCGGATCCCGCGCCAGACCCTGGTGCTGCCCAACGGCGACATTCTCGTCGCCGAAGGCCGGGGCGGCAGCGCAGCGAAACTCAAGCCCAAGGATGTGATCGCCAGCGTGATCAAGGCCGAGGGCAACACCAAGGTCAAGGGCGGCAATCGCCTGACCCTGCTGCGCGATGCCGACGGTGACGGCACCTACGAGTTGAAAACCGTGTTCGCCGAAAACCTCAACGCGCCCTACGGCCTGGCCTTTGCCGACGGCAAGCTGTACGTGGCGAACCAGGATGCGCTGGTGCGCTTCGACTACGAAGACGGCCAGACCAAGGCCGGTGGCCCGCCCACCACCGTCACCGAGCTGCCCGCCGCGATCAATCATCACTGGACCAAATCCCTGGCGATCAGCCCCGACGGCCGCTCGCTGTATGTGGGCATCGGGTCCAACAGCAACATCACCGAACGCGGCATGGAGGTCGAGATCGACCGGGCGATGGTCTGGCAGATCGACGCCGCCACCGGTGCCCACAAGCCTTATGCAACCGGTTTGCGCAACCCGACGGCATTGACCATTCAACCGGGCTCCGGGCAGGTGTGGGCGGTGGTCAACGAGCGGGATGAACTGGGGCCGGACCTGGTGCCGGATTACCTGACCTCGGTGCGCGAAGGCGAATTCTACGGCTGGCCCTACAGCTATTGGGGCCAGAACGTCGACACCCGCGCCCAACCGCAGAACCCGGCCAAGGTCGCCGCCGCGATCAAGCCGGATTACAGCCTGGGTTCCCACGTCGCCGCGCTGGGCGTCGATTTTTCCATCCCGGCCATGGGCGAGAAATATGCCGACGGCGTCTTCGTCGGCGAGCACGGCAGCTGGAACCGGGACAATCCGGTGGGCTACAAGGTGATCTTCGTGCCGTTCAGCAATGGCCGGCCTGCCGGTGAGCCGCTGGACTTCGCCACGGGTTTCCGCGGGGACGATGGCAAGACTCGCGGGCGGCCGGTGGGGGTCACGGTTGATCCGAAGGGTGCGCTGATCATTGCCGATGACCTGGCCAACACGGTGTGGAGGGTGACGCGCAATAAATAAGGCCTGAAGCGGCCGATGTGGTTGCCTTCCTGTGGAGCGCGGCGGTACCTTCGCCGCACTCACGAACAGGAAGGTAACCGCAATGCCAGACACCACCGACAACGGCTTCTATGATCGCGCGGACGCGCACATCGAGCTGTCCAACGAGCAGTTCAGGGCGTTCGCCGACCTGGGCAAAGTCAGCGCCTCGATGATGTTCGGCACCACACGCTTCAATGCCTGGGTCAGCGCACGCAGCTTTAAATCCGGCGAAGAAATGGCCCAGGCGCGTGAGGCGATGCTGAAGTATTTCTGTGATCAGTACCGGATGATGCTTGAGGATAATCTTGATGATCACATCAACAATTTCAGCAAGTACATGCTCGTTAAGGGCAGTTGAACCCGCCCGCACAGGGCGGTGTGTCGACCTGTGATACCCGGCGCTCAAATTGCAACGAAGTGGCCCGCGGCGACCTCGCGGTAACTGATCGGCGGAGCCTTGTAGCCCACCTCGTAAATCCTGCTGGGCACGCTCTCCTCCATCAGGCTGAACGGCTTTCTGGGCACGTTCAGGTCCGCCGAGGGCACCGCGCTCAGCAACCTTTGGGTGTAAGGGTGCTGAGGCTGCTCGAACACTGACTGGCGTGGCCCGATCTCAACGATGCGTCCGTGGTACATCACCCCGACCCGGTGGCTGACCCGCTCGACCACCGCCAGGTCATGGGAAATAAACAGGAATGAAATGCCCATCTCGCGCTGCAGGTCCTGCAGGAGATTAATCACCTGGGCTTGAATGGACACGTCCAGCGCCGAGACGGCTTCATCGGCGATGATCAGCTTCGGAGACAGAGTCAGCGCCCGCGCGATGCAGATCCGCTGTCGCTGCCCACCCGAGAACTCGTGCGGATAGCGTTGTGCATGCTCCGCCGACAGCCCCACCTTCTCCAGCAATATTCGCACCTGCTTTCGTGCTTGCGCGCCATGTGCAATGCCATGAACATGCAGCGGCTCCAGCAGGCTGTTCTCGATCGTGAGACGCGGGTTCAGGGATGCATAGGGATCCTGGAAGACCATCTGGATATCGCGGCGCAGCGAGTTCATATCGCTCTTGTTCAACGTCGTAAGGTTCTTGCCACCGAAAACGATATTCCCGCCCTGTATCGGCATCAGCCCGGCAATCGCACGAGCGCTGGTGGATTTCCCGCACCCGGACTCGCCCACCAGGGCCAGCGTTTCACCTGAGTAGATATCAAAGTCGATGCCTTCGACGGCATGCACACGGCGCCGGACCTTCCCGAGGAGACCACCTTTGAGGTCGTACCGAATGGACAACGACTCGACTCTGAGCACTGGCGGACTCTGGTAGTCCGGGGCCACGCCAGGCGCAGGTTCTGCACCCGCTGCGACGTCATCATCGATCAAGGCAAATTTTGCGGGGAGTTGAGTGCCACGCATTGAGCCGATTTTTGGAACAGCCGCCAGCAATGCCCGGGTGTAGGGCTGCTTGGGCTCCTGCAGCACTGCCCTTGCCGGACCTTGCTCAACGGTCTCGCCTTTCTTCATCACCATCACATGGTCTGCGACTTCCGCCACCACGCCCATATCGTGGGTGATAAAGATCACACCCATGGCCAGGCTATCTTGCAGCTCCTTGATAATCCGCAGGATCTGCGCCTGCACCGTCACATCCAACGCTGTGGTCGGCTCGTCGGCGATCAGCAGTGTGGGCTCGCAGACCAGCGACATCGCAATCATGATCCGTTGGCGCATGCCGCCGGAAAGCTCATGGGGAAACCGGTTCATGACCTGCTTCGCATCCGGAATACGCACCAGGTCCAGCATGCGTAATGCCTGGGCTTCGGCTTGCGCACGGCTGCACCGCTGATGCAGCAAGATGCCTTCGATGAGTTGCGCGCTGATCTTGAAGACCGGATTCAGCGAAGTCATGGGCTCCTGAAAGATCATCGACATGGACGAGCCCCGCAGTGTGCGCATGACAGACTCGGGCGCCGCCACCAGGTCGACAATCTGGTTATTCCTGGTTTGCAGCTCCATCGAGCCCGAAAGCACCCGTCCGCCGGCGCGCTTGATCAGGCCCATCATCGCCATTGAGGTGACGGATTTGCCGGAGCCGGACTCACCCACGATCGCCAGCGTCTGACCGCGCATCACCTCGAAGGACACATCGCGCACCACCGGCGTCTCGCGCCCTCTGGTGCCGAAGCCGACACTCAGGTTTTTCACCCGGGCTACCAAATTCTCGTTCATGGGGCGCTCCTTTAATCGACGATCGCCGAGATGGCCGCGTCAAGGTCGGCACGGGATTGATCGACCTTGCGCCGGCTCTGCGCAACCCACTCACGGTCCTGCTCCAGCTCGTTCTGGGCGATCGACAATAATCGCCGGACCTCGTCCGGGCCGACGCCGCCCGCGGAAGTGCGGGTCTCGACAAAACGGCGCGGGTTCAAAGCATCGCGGACCTGGGCATCCGAGTAGCCCAGGGTTGAGCCGACAGTTTCCACGCTGGCTTGATCCAGTGCGGCGCCGGTCACCCCGGCAGGAGCCACGCCCTCGTACAGGCAGTTCCGCACCAGGCGGGCCACGATGTGGTGGACCTGGCGGAAAGAGATGCCCCGGTCCCGAACGATCACATCGGCGAGGTTGCTGGCGGTGCACCAACTCCCGGAGAGCAGGGCTGTCATCCGGTCCTCATGCACCACCAGGGTTTCAATGATGCCGGTAAACAGGTCCAGCATGCCTTCGGTGGTGGCCAGCGCATCATGGATCAACGGCAGGTCGCGCATCGCCTGGTCGCCGGTACCTTCGGACCGGAAAGTGGCCAGGGCCGTGCTGAGCCAGGTCACCGATCCACCTGCAGCTTTCTTGATGGTTTCCAAGCCGCTGGGGTTTTTCTTCTGCGGGAAAATACTGCTGGTGCCGCAATAGCCGTCGTGGCTTTCCACCGTTCCAAATTCGACGCTCGACCAGATATGCAGGTCGGTTGCCAGGTCGTTCAGGTCGGCCATGACAAAGGACAATGCGCCAATCGTCTCTGCTGCGTACCATGCTTCGCGGCCCAGCTTGGAGTTTTCTACCAGGCTGTCGAACCCCAACAGGTGCGTGGTGCGCCCACGGTCCAGCGGCCAGGACGTGCCGGCCAGGCCGACGGCACCAAGGGGGTTGCGATTGACCCGGGTGTAAGCGTGCATCAAGCGGCTGAAGCTGTCGTGCAGCCTCGACGTAAAACTCAAAAGGTAGTGGCCGAACACCCAGGGCTGGGCATGCTGCATATGGGTGTAGCCGGGCATGATGGTGCCCGAATGCGTGGAGGCCTTCTGAATCAACGCCACCTGGAACTCATTGATACGGTCCAGCACCGCCAGGATGCGCTTGCGGTCGTACAGGCGGCGTACCGTTGCCCCTTGGTCTATCCGGCTGCGGCCGGTGTGCATCTGCCCGGCCGAGTCTTCGCCGATCCGGGAGAAAAGGTACGATTCAACCTGAAGCAGGAAGCTGCCTTTCTTTACATCAAACGGGAAGTCGGCGGGAACCATGTCCCGAATCAACCGCAGCTCCGCGAGGATGGCTTGCCCGACCGACACAGAAAGAATCTGCTGTTCAACCAGCATCACGGTGTGCGCCAGGTCCACTTCGACAAACTCGTGAAACTGACGTTTCTCGGTCTCAAGTGCCGGAATATCATGGTACTTGACCATGCGTTCAGCGGGAGGAGCACTCAGGCGAGCGTCGGTTAACAGTGTTTCGTTGGCATGTAAATTCGACATTTAAATCACCGCTCAATAAGTTCTACATTCGTCAAATCGATGGTCCCTTCATAATCGACATCCAGGCCATTCAACGCTTTACGCACACCAATTATTTGCTCCTGGTCAAACAGCGGCAGATTGTCCGGGTCTTGTTCCCATAGAATCTGCTGAATCTGGCCGTAATAGGACATGCGTGTTTTTTCATCCAGTTCACGCGAGGCCAACTGAAGTAATTTGTCTACCTGAGGGTTGCTGTAACCCGTGAGATTCTGCGCGTCGCCGCTGGACAACTTTCGACGCAAACGAATATCCGCGTCAGATATGCCCGTTCCCAGTAACCACATGTTTGCGTCATTGCTACCTTTGCCCGTGCCCTTGCCCGGCTCGGAGCGATACAAGTTCTTTTGATACGTTGCCCATTCCCATACCTTAAACTCGGTCTTCAGCCCCACGGCGTTAAGATAGCCTTGGACAACTTCCGAGACCTGGCGATCTTTGGTATAGCGTCCCGCCGGGGTCCATATAACTACGGTGCCTGGATAACCGCCTGGATATACCTCGTTAATTATTTTTCTTGCCGCATCAGGGTCGTACTTCACCGGAGGGAATTCACGTCGGGCTTGCGTACCCTCCGGAAATGGGCCAGTGGGTACTTTTCCATATCCCAACAACACTTTGTCGACCAATGCCTGGCGATCAATCGCCATACTCACCGCCCTCCGTATGCGCGGGTCATCAAAGGGCGGTTTGGTCAGGTTCATTTCAAAGAACACCTGGAATGTGCTGGGTACCCGCAGCAAGGTGGATTTATTCAGTTCCTTTAATTCAATAGCCGCCTCGGGCGATAAATTTGCCGCGATATCCGCATTGTTCGTTCGCAGCTCTATGACTCGGGAAGAATCTTCCCTGACCGGACGGAACACGATGGTTTCCGGTTTTGCCGTTGTTCCATAAAAAGCGTTGTTCTTATGAATAACGGCCTGGTCGTTGGGTATCCAACTATCAAATACGTAGGGCCCGGTACCGACGGGATGGTGCCCATAAGCCCGTCCATATTTAACGACAGCGGCCGGACTGCTGATTGACGAAGATTCTTTTGCCAGTAACTCCAACATTGTGGGTGACGGATTTTTTGTGGTGATGCGTAACTCATTCGGCGCTAGCGCATCCACCGAAGCTATATCCGCATAGTAGGACCGGTGCGGAGAACCGAGCTTGGGGTTCATGATTCGGTCCAGGTTAAACTTCACCGCTGCAGCATCAAACGCCGTGCCGTCATGAAAGGTAATTCCCGGTTTCAGGATAAAAATCCATTGCCGTCCATCCTCGGACCTTGACCATGACTGCGCCAAATCAGCTACAAACGTGTTATGCCCGTGACCGTCCCATGCGACCAACCGATTAAACAGGTGATTAATCACGTTATAGGAAGGCACACTGCGCGAAATCGCTGGGTCCAGGGTATCGATATCAGCGCCTTGAACGAATGTCAGCTTCTTCAGGTCTTTGGCGTTGGCAACAAACGATAGGCCCGCCGACAGTCCAAGGATGCCGACAACAGCGAAACTCCGTATCAATACTTCCAGGCAATTCAGACGCCGCATAATCTTTCTCGCTTGATAATTCTGGTGGACACACAGGGCGTGTTTAACCGCGCCGAACTCATTTATGCGTTACGTGATTTCGGGTCGATATAGTCTCGCAACGCATCCCCCACAATGTTGAAACTCAATATGGTCAAAACCAGTGCAAATCCGGGCGCAATCAATACGTAGGGATGGGTGGTCAATAACGGCCGCGACTCGGCAATCATCGAGCCCCACTCCGGGGTGGGCGGCGGCGGGCCAAGCCCCAGAAAGCTGAGCCCGGAACCAATGAGGATTGCTTCAGCCAGCGAGACGGTGGCCTGGATAATGACCAGCGAACCGATATTCGGCAGGATATGTATCAGCAGCAGCCGCAGATCGCTGACGCCAATCGACTTGGAGGCCAATACAAACTCGCGGTTTCTCAATGCCATGACCGGCCCGGCAAAGAAACGCACGTAAATCGGGATCGTTGAAATGGCGATGGCCAGTGTCAGGCTTACTATGCTGTTGCCCGCCACCGTGATGACCAGAATGGCAACCAGTGTCCGGGGAAATGCAATCATCGAGTCCATGACCCGCATCACCACCCCGGCGATGGCGCCGTTGTAATAGCCACACGCCGCACCTAAAGCGATGCCAATGACCATCGCAATGCTGACACTTGAAACTGCGACGGTGAGCGTAATTCGTGCCCCCCACACGACTCGACCCAACAAGTCACGGCCCAATTGGTCCGTGCCGAGCCAGGAACTTGCACCGGGCTCGACAAGGGACGTTGATAAGTTGATCTTGGTGACCGAATCCCAATCAAACAACAAAGGGGCAGCTATCGCCGCAGCAACCATCACCAGGATCACGATCAATGAAGCAAACGCGAACCAGCGCTTATTGGAAATAAGGAAACTGACAAAGCCCAACCGATATTTTTTCGGAAGTTTCATATCGGCCTCAGTTGTAAGTGACGCGAGGGTCGAGGACGCCATAAACCAAATCCACCATTAAGTTGATAATTACCACCACCGCGGCAAACACAAGAACTGTGCCTTGGACGACATAAATATCCCGAGCCATGATTGCATCAATCAAGAGCCGCCCCATTCCCGGCCAGGCAAATACTGTCTCGACAATAACCGCGCCACCCAGTAACCGGCCGAAGTCCATACCGAATACTGTCACCAATGGAATGGCCGCATTGGAAAGTGCATGCTTGAGTACTACCTTGTAACTCGGTACACCTTTCGCATAGGCAGTACGAATATAATCTTCCCTCAGCACATCCATCATGGTGGATCGGGCCAGCCGTGAAAAAGTTGCAACATACGGCAAACCAAGTGTCAAGGCCGGTAATATCAGGTGTTGCAGCCCGCCTCTGCCGGTCGGCGGCAACCATCCGAGGTTGGCTGAAAAGATCAGCATCAATATCAGTCCCAGAAAGAAGCCAGGCATTGATATGCCCAGAACTGCAACGGTGGTCAGCGAACTATCAAGGAAGCCTCTGGGCTTCAAAGCGGCCGCAATACCGAGGGGAACACCAATGATGACGGCAAGCAACATTCCGGCAGCGGTCAGTTCAATCGTGGCGGGAAGAGTTCTGGCTATACCTTCGAGCACGGGCGTGAATGTCTGGAATGACTCGCCAAAATCACCCACGACAACTTTCCTGACATAAATAAGGTATTGATTGATTAGCGGCTTATCCAATCCGTAGTTTTGCCTTATTTGCGCAACATCTTCCGCTGTTGCATCCGGACCTGCTGCCAGCTGCGCAGGATCTCCCGGAATAAAGTGCATGACCAGGAAGACCACAATGGAGACTCCCAGCAGCATCGGAAGCAGAAGTAACAACCTGCGGACGGTATAATTCAGCACGCGCTATCCTCTTTTTTATTTTTACTTAAGCGGCACCCGATATTAATAACGGGAACTGCTTTTCTTTGGTAAAACCACGCAACTAAATCATCGCGCCGTTACATGCTTATAGCAAACCGGTAACAGGTTGGACGCACATAACAAAATGTTATACGCTCGCAAAAATGCGCCCTCCAACATTCGATCGAGAGCCACAATGAAACTCAATCCTCGCCAATTGGAAGCTTTCAGGGCGGTCATGCTCACCGGAAGCATGACTATCGCCGCCGAGGCACTTCAGGTCAGTCAACCGGCCATCAGCCGGCTCATCCGCGACCTCGAAATTGTCCTTTCCCTTCGACTGTTTCGCCGTGAAGGCAATCGCCTCATTCCCGGGGCGGAAGCACAGGTGTTGTACGCGGAGGTGGACAAGTTTTATCAAGGCATAGAACGCATCGAGCGGGTTGCAGAGGACCTTGTGACGCTGCGCACCGGCACATTGAGGATCAGTTCAATGAGCACGCTGGGGCTCAGTGTGGTGGCTGAGGGGGTATGCCGATTCGCGCGAAAGCACCCCGAGGTCAGAACCTCGTTGGATGTGCGCAACTCGGTGGGCATCCTGGAACTGACGTCTGCCAACCAGATCGATATTGGTTTTGTGCAGATTCCTTCAGGGGAATATCCCGGGATCCAGGTGATCAACCTGCCACCCATCAGCGCGGTGTGCGTGATGCCGGCCAACGATATGTTGGCCACCAAAGACGTGGTGACCCTGGAGGATTTGCACGGGCGACGCCTGATTACCCTGAACGCCAACAATCCTTTGCAGCGACGCATCACATCAGCCATGGAGGCTCGGGGTGTTGCAGGCGTCTCCAGCGTTGAAACCACCGCCGCGCACTCCGCCTGCGGAATGGTGTCCGGGGGGCTCGGCATCACCGTGTGTGATCCATTCACCGCCTCCTACTCGAAATACCCGGGCCTTACGTTCAGACCGCTGGACCAGGACATACCCTTCGAGGTTTCGATGGTATTTCCGGGTCACCAGCAGCGCTCCAAGCTCGCCTCGGATTTCATGCAGGTCATGGAAGGTATCTTCAGGTCGGAGTTTATTTCCATGATTCCCCGTGAAGCGTACTAATCGCGAGTCACTTCAGTTCGGTTGAGTAATTCAGCGGCACCCATTGCCACGCGGCGCCCTGACCACGCAAATGCCCCAGGCCGGGAAACGAGAGGTGCGCCGCGCCGACCAGCGCGCCCTCTTTCGCAGCCAGGCTGAACACGGTCTCGCGGGCAGTGGTGGCGGCTTTCTTGTCCGTATCAAACTCGATAGTCACCGACGGGTCGGCAAACTGCACGGCACCGGCGTGGATCAGATCACCGGCGACAATCATCTTCTGGCCTTTGCTCTCAACCAGGTAGCTGGTGTGCCCCAGGGTATGGCCATAGCTGGACAGCGCCTTGAACCCCGGCAGGATCTCCCCGCTGCCCTGGAAAGGCTGGAACTTTCCAAGCGCGATATACGGGTTCAAGGAAGCCATTGCACCCTTCGCGAACTCGGGTACGAAGCTGTTGGCGTCGGCCGAGGCAGGCTCCAGCCTCGCCGGCGAGAGCCAGTAATCGGCGTCACGCTTGTCGGCGTGTACCGTGGCGTTCGGAAACACCATCACCCCTTCGGCAACCAGCCCACCCACGTGGTCCGGGTGCATGTGCGTGAGAAGGATGTCATCGACCTGCTCCGGCTTGTAGCCGGCTGCCTGCAGGTTGGCCGCGAGCTTGCCCAGGGTCGGCCCGAAGAGCGCACCAGCGCCGGTATCGATCAGGATGAGCCGAGTGCCGGTATTGACGAGATACGCGTTCGTCGAGGTCTCAGTGGGCACCCCGAGGAACGCCTTGCGCAGTGCGGTAGTGGTCTTGACAGCCGGCTCATTCAGCAATTTGTCGAACGGTGCATCGATGGTGCCGTCACTCAGCGCGGTGACCTCGAAATCTCCAAGCATCGTGCGATAGTAACCAGGGGCCTGGGTTTTGACTTGGGGCGCGGCGGCAACTGCCACCGCCGGTGCCGCGATGGCTCCCAGTGCCAGGGCAGCAGCAAGGGCCGTGTAATTCAACACGCGGGTAAATGTCAGCTTGGTCATGGTGCAGCTCTCCAGTTGGAATCGGCGGCATCCTATTCAAGCGTTTTTTATAGTTGAAATCGAAACTCCGCATGCCAGGTATGTGTGGCGTAGATACCTGCCAGGGCCTGATGTCGTCAGGAAAGCACGCAGAGCTTGAGTTGTTCGCGCAACCAGAGATGTGCCAGGTCCTTGTCGAACCGTGGATGCCAGGCAGAGAACAAACTGAAGTCGCGCACCTCGAGGGGCAGAGCAAGGGCCGCCAGCGAGCGCTCATAACGGCTCAGGAAACGGGACGGAAGCACACTTACACAGTCGCTGTTCTGCAGCAGCAATGGAACGATGCTGTAGTAAGGCACCGACACCGCGACACGGCGCGCACGCCCCTTCTGCGCGAGCACATCATCAATAAAACCGTGAAAGCTGTTCACGGCACCCGACACCACCACATGCTCCAGGCCCAGGTATTCCTCCAGCGTTGGTGGCGCGGATCCGCGAGGGTGATCGGCGCGCTGGGCCATCTTGAATTCTTCCTGCAGCAGCAACTCGTGCGACAGGTTCCCGATACGGCTGTGTGATACCAGCGCGACGTCAATCTCGCCGCTTTCCAACTGATCGCCAAGCAACACCTGGTCGATCGCACGTATCGAAACCCGGATGCCCCCAGGACTCGCAGCCTGCACAAGCTGCACCAGCCGGGGCGCGACGATCGCAGCGGCGTTATCGTTCGCGCCAATCACAAAGGTCCGGTCCGACTTGGCAGGATCAAAGCATGGAAGGTCACCGACCACCGTCCCCAGTACCTGCAACGCCTGGCGCAACGGCTGACGCAAATGTTCGGCACGTGCTGTCAGCACCATGCCTTTTCCGGACTGAGCAGGCATCAATAAAGGGTCGCCGAACAGGTCACGCAACCGCGACAACTGCGCGGATAACGCCGACTGCGTCAGGTTGAGCTTCGCCGCCGCCCGCGTGACGTTCCTCTCCTCAAGCAAGACGCTGAGGGAAGTCAGGAGCGCGAGGTTGTGTCCAGTCAGGTTCATCGGGTTGATCCACTGCCATCTCTCAAGGTGACGTTAATGTAATCAGATACTGCCCCGACGTCACAGGCCTCCCTTGGCCATCCACCAACGCATATTGCTGCTGGTAATAGCGGTCTCCCCGGCCACTGTCGGCGACCAGCTTCACGTTCACGGCGCTGTGGTCGAGGGCCGTGACCGAGCCCACCGGTTGCACACTGCGCACGCTGATGGCGCTGCCGCGTGCGGACGTAGGGCAATTGTTGAGTTTCATCCCGTTGGCCACGGCGAGCGGTGTGCAAGACGCTTCGACGATGCTGCCGTGAAACGAGATGACCCCCTGCCCCACCGGGCTCGCGGCCATGCAGGCACCGGACAGGCTGAACAACAGGCCAACATGGATTGCAGACATTCTCTTGATGCGCATGCCGATACTCCCGGGGGTGATAAAGCCTATGCCCCGGGATATCGGCCGAGCAGCAGGTTATTTTAAGATTTGTCTGATGTTAGAAGCGGTTTTTCCAAAGACTTTGGAAATATCAGTGCCCGCCGACCACAGGTTTACCGTGGGCCCGGTGCCCCGGCTTGAAGCCATGGAGTCGCGCGCACCACACAATCGCGAAGCCCACCGCCAGCAACACCAACATTGCCCATGGGAAAGACGCCACGCCCCAGGTATCCAGCAACACGCCACCCACCACGCCGCTTCCGGCGATCGCGCTGTTCCATGCCACCACGTTCAGCGACAGTGCCACGTCCGCTCCATCGCCTGCCGCATCCGCCAGTGCGGTTTGCAGCAACGTCGCAGCGCCGCCAAAACTCAAGCCCCACACCGCCACGCCGAGGTAAATAACGCCCGGCACCTGCGCCAGAAAACCAAACGCCAAACACGTCGCCGCAAAGCCCGCCAGGCTGACCAGCACCGTCTTGCGCAACGCCACATCCACCAACCGGGCAGTCACCCAAATCCCGAGCAGCGCCGCTATACCAAACACCAACAACACCAGATCCACACGGTCCACCAAGCCCGCCGGAGCCACGAACGGCGCGATGTAGGTATAGAGAATGTTATGGGCGAGCATCCATGAGATCACCACCGCCAGCACTGGCCGCACACCCGGCGTGGTCAGCACCTTGCGCAACGGCATGCGCTGATGGGCCGACTGGCCGGGATAATCCGGCACTTTCACCAGCACCCAGACAATCAGCACCAGGGTCAGTGCCGACATGATCCCGAACGTGGTGCGCCAGCCCACCAGCCCACCCAGCCAGGTGCCCAGCGGTACGCCAAGTGACAGGGCAATCGGCGTTCCTACCATGGCCAGCGCCAACGCCTTGCCCTGCTGATGTGGCTCTACCATGCGCCGCGCATAGCCGGCCAACAAACTCCAGGCCAGCCCCGCCGCCATCCCGGCGAGGAACCGCGCCAACAGCGTCAGCCCGTAGTGGGAGGACAGCGCCGTGATGGAGTTGAACAGCAGAAAACCGACGATGGTCAGCAGCAGCACATTGCGTCGCCGCCAGCCGCGAGTCGCGATGGTCAGCGGGATCACCGCCAGCACCGAGCCCAGCGCATACGCGGTGACCATCTGCCCGGCCATGGACGCTGAAACTCCCAGCCCATCGCTGATCAGCGGCAACAGGCCCGCCGGCAGGGTTTCAGTGACGATGCAGATGAAACCGGTCATGGCCAGGGCGAGCAAGGCGCCGATGGGCAAGCGGTCGGGAACGGCGTCTGCCGATAAAGTGGTTGAGGGGGTCACAGGGAAACTCCTTGAGCGAGAGGACTTAAATACCGATCGATATAAATGTTGGGCGCCCCACGCAGCGTTGTCAACGACTTATGTATCGACTAGTATTTATCTCATCACCCGAGAGGATTTCCACATGGCACAGATGGGCCGCCCCCGCACCTTCGACCGCGATCAGGCCGTGGAACAGGCCATGCACCTGTTCTGGCAGCACGGTTACGACGCGACGTCCCTGAGCCAGTTGAAAGCCGGATTGGGCGGCGGCATCTCCGCGCCGAGTTTCTACGCGGCGTTCGGCTCCAAGGACGCGCTGTTCCAGGAGTGCGTGCAGCGTTATCTGGCGACGTTCGCCCAGGTCACCGAATGCCTCTGGGATGACAGCCTGCCACCGCGCCAGGCCATCGAGACGGCGTTGCGCCAATCGGCACGCATGCAGTGTGAAGAGGGGCATCCCAAAGGCTGCATGGTAGCCCTGGGCGTGATGAGCGCGCCCTCCCCCGAGAACGCACAAGTCACCCATGGGCTGACCCATTCGCGAGAGCGCACACGGGCGGGCATCGTGCATTGTGTCGAGCGCGGCATCCGGGCGGGCCAGTTACCCTCCGAGACCAACGCCCGTGCCATGGCCACGGTCTACGACAGTTTTCTGCAAGGCGTGTCGATCCTGGCTCGGGATGGCGTCGACGCTGATGCCATCGATACTGCCATTGGCCAACTGATGCTGACCTGGGACTTATCCGCCGCTACAGCGCCGCCCATTCGGCGCGATGCTCCAGCAGAAAATCCACAAACGCCCGCACCCGATGGGGCACATAGCGGCCGTGGGGATACAGCAAGGTAAACGGCCGTGATCGCCCGCCGTAAGGCTGTAAGACCTCTACCAGGCTGCCGTTGGCCAACTCCTCCTCGACGATGAACTTGTAGGTCTGGAATAACCCCGCGCCGTGCTTGGCCAGGGTTACGCCACCCAGCACATCGTCAGAGCAGCTGTAGCCTGCTTCCCCGGCAAACTCCCGCTCCTTGCCGTCCACCTGGAACAGCCAGGAAATGCGCCGCCCGTTGCTCGGCAATTCGTACTGGATGCACTCGTGGTTCGGCAAATCCTCCAGGGCCTGGGGCGTGCCGGCACGCTTCAGGTACGCCGGCGTCGCGACCACCACCAGCCTGGCGTCTTCCAGCAACCGCGCAATCAGCGTCGAGTCCGGCTGGGCCCGCACGCGAATGGCCAGGTCATAACCTTCGGCGACGAAATCGATGTTGCGGTTGCTGATGTGGATATCCACGCTGACTTGCGGGTACAGCGCACGGAATTTCGGCAGCAGCGGCAGGATCCGGTGATGGCCGTAGGTGGTCGGGATGCTGATGCGCAACAGCCCGGACGGCACCGATTGCGCGCCCATCATTTCCTGCTGGGCTTCCACCAGTTGCGTCAGCGCCTGGCGGCATTGCTCGAAAAATGTCCGGCCGCCATCGGTCAGGCGGATGCTGCGGGTGGTGCGCACAAACAGCCGGGAGCCCAGGCGCTCTTCCAACCGCGAGATGCTGCGGCTCACCGCCGCCGGGGTCACGCCTGCCACCTGGGCGGCGGCGGTAAAGCTGCTGGCCTCGGCGGCCAGGCAGAACAGCTCGATGCTGCCCAGCTGCAAATCTTCGAAATGGCGTTTCATGATGGATTACACCGGGTAGGTCTTTAAGGACTCGCTCACTGCTTCGAAAAACTAAAACAACAACCGCGAAAAATCACAACACTGCACCGCCAACTGCGCCACATTCTGGTTCAACCCAAACTGCCGATCCCCGCGATGCAACGCCACATACCCGACCCTCGGTAGCGCCGGTTCCGTCACCAGCGCGCGCAGCTCCCCGCGCTCGATCAAATGCGACAAACACCCCTTGGGCAAATAACTCACCCCCACCCCCGACAGCGCCAGCCCGACCTGCACCAACAGGTTATGACTGGTCAACTTGCGCGGCATCTGCACAGCATGCGCTGCCAACCAGCGCTCATAAATCAGCCCCGTCCCCGAGTGCGACCCCTGGGTCAACACCGTATACCCGGCCAATGCCTCAAGCCCCACCGGATCAGCCTCGCTGACCAACCCCGGTGCGCACATCCAGGCGTTTTCCACACTGCCCAGCGGCGTACTCAGGAAGCGCGAATCACTGTAGGCATCAGGCACGATCACCAGGTCCAGCTCATCACTCTCCAGCTTGCGAAACAGCTCACTGCTCAACTCCACCGACGGTTCGATCTGCACCTTGGGATAGGCCTCGCGCAACGCCTCCACCAGCGCCGGCAACCAGGTGAAAGCCGTCAATTCCGTCACCCCCAGGCGAAACCTGCGCACCAGCACTTCACGGGTGCTGACCCGCTCCAGCATGTAGTCGCGACGCTCCAGCAGGTCCTTGGCGTAGTCGAGCAACTCGGCGCCCTTTTCCGTCAACCGCGCATTGCGTTTGCTGCGGTCGAAAATCTCCACATCGAAGGTTTCTTCCAACTCCTGGATGCGCTTGGAAATCGCCGACTGCGACATGTTCAGCTTGTTCGCCGCCGCCTCGAAACTGCCCAGCTCGGCAATCCAGTACAACGCGTCGATTTGCTTGAACGTGATCATCGGCTATCTCCCATGAGAAAAAGCGATCCTATCAGATAATAAAATATCGCTAAAACTGTATGTTCATCACTCCTAAGATCTAGCCACAGACCCATAAGATCAATCGGAGTTACAGCCATGTCCTTGCCCGGTTCCCGCATCCTCCCCAACCCGCCGCTGGCTTCTGCCGAAGTGCTCGAAGCCTTCACTCACGTGGTCACCCCGCACATCAGCGACAACCTCGGCCGGCACATCGGCGCCCGTGGGCTGAACCGCTACAACCGCACCGGCAAGCTGGTGGGCACCGCGCTCACGGTGAAAACCCGCCCCGGCGACAACCTGCTGATCTACAAGGCCTTGAGCATGCTGGAGCCGGGCCACGTGCTGGTGGTGGACGCCCAGGGCGACACCAACAACGCGGTGATCGGCGAACTGGTCAAGCTCTACGCCCAGCAACGCGGCTGCGTGGGGTTTGTGATTGACGGGGCGATTCGCGATGTCGCGAGCTTCGAGGACACCCCTTGCTACGCCCGCAGCGTGGTGCATTGCGGCCCCTACAAGACCGGCCCGGGCGAGGTGAATGTGCCGGTGTCCATCGGCGGCATGCTGATCAACCCGGGGGATGTGCTGGTGGGTGACGAAGACGGCCTGGTCGCCTTCTCCCAGGCCGACGCCGCCGAAGTGCTGCGCAAGGCCGCGCAACACGCGGCCCATGAAGAGCAAGTCAAAGCCGAAATCGCCAGCGGTGCGGTGCGCCAGAGCTGGATCGACAAGGTGTTGCAACAGGCCGGCCTGGCAGGCTGAGGGGAGTCATCATGAGCACTGCCTTTCTGTCCGACCGGGTGCTGGGCATCGCGCCCTCCCCGAGCATCGCCGCCAACGCACTGGTCAGCGAACTGCGCGCCCAGGGCCGGGACATCGTCAACTTCACCGTGGGCGAGCCGGACTTCGATACACCCGCGCATATCCTCGAAGCAGCCAGCGCCGCGATGCACGGTGGCGACACCCACTACACCGCCACCAGCGGCACCCTCGCCCTGCGCCAGGCGATCTGCCTCAAGCTCAAGCGCGACAACCAGCTGGACTATGGGCTGGACGAAGTGATCGCCGGGTGCGGTGGCAAGCACATCATTTATCACGCCCTGGCGGCGACCCTGAATCGCGGCGACGAAGTCATCGTGCACACGCCGTATTGGGTGTCGTACCCGGACATCGCACGGCTGAATGACGCGACGCCGGTGATCATTCCCGGCGACGAGTCACTGGGGTTCAAACTGTCGCCCCAGGCCCTGGAACAAGCGATCACCCCGCGCAGCAAATGGGTGATCCTCAACAGCCCGAACAACCCCAGCGGCGCGGTGTACAACGAGGCCGAACTGCTGGCCCTGGCCGCGGTGCTGCGGCGCCATCCCCATGTGCTGATCATGGCGGACGAGATCTACGAGCACTTCGTCTACGACGATGCCCGCCACGTTTCCCTGACCCGACTCGCACCGGACCTGAAGCCGCGCACGCTGATCGTCAACGGCGCCTCCAAGGGCTACGCCATGACCGG
>NZ_JACARK010000207.1:0-3166 GCF_013386655.1 Pseudomonas sp. K5002
GGCCGTTGGCGTTGGGGATTGCGGCGGATGTGTCGGGGGCGGTGCTGGATGCCCACGGGAATGTCAGCCGGCGGCTGTTTGCCATGGGCCCGCCGTTGCGCGGGATGTGGTGGGAAAGTACCGCAGTGACGGATGTCGCGATTCAGGCCAAGGCGCTGGCCGCGAGGTTGGCACACCTATGAATCTAATGTGGGAGCTGGCTTGCCTGCGATAGCGGTGGGTCAGCTGCATCTTTAT
Source organism: Pseudomonas sp. K5002 (assembly GCF_013386655.1). NCBI lineage: Bacteria > Pseudomonadati > Pseudomonadota > Gammaproteobacteria > Pseudomonadales > Pseudomonadaceae > Pseudomonas > Pseudomonas sp. K5002. Next base: position 238 of record NZ_JACARK010000207.1, read on the forward strand.
CAACTGAGAGATTGCTATCGCAGGCAAGCCAGCGCCTACAGGTCGGGTTCATGGACCGACCTTCACAAACCCAGGCTTCAACCCAAACACTTCAACCCCCTGGGCCGTCGACTGCCCGGTGGTCACCGTCACCCGCTCCACCGGTTTATCCATCGCTGCCCGATATTCCACCGTCATCACCCCATCCCCGCGACTGATCGCCTGGGCCGGTACGACAATCGCCTGGTCATTGTTGTAGGTCACAATGGTCAACCGCGCACTCATCCCCAACCTTACCCGTTGCAACTGTTGCGGGGTCAGCTTGGGAATCGACAGGGTCACCGGAAACTGCGCGCTACCCTGGCTGTCGCTGGCAATCGCCAAGCCACTGACCACGCTGACCGACCCCGTCAGCCGTTCCCCATCAAACCCGTCGCCCATCACCTCCACCGTCTGCCCTTGGTGCAACTGGTTGATGTCCAGCTCCGACACCTTGGCGACGATTTTCAGTTTCTCGATATTCGCCAGTCCAAACAGCACCTGGCCCTGGCTGACCTTGCTCCCGGCCTGCACCGGCGCGTTATTGCCCCCGCCGCCCTGGGTCGATGAATTACTGCCCGGCGCCGGCACCACAATGCCGGAGAACGGGGCCTTGACTTCCTTGCCGTCGAGCAGGGTATGCAGGGCGTCATATTTCACGGTGGCGTTGGTCAGCTCCATATCGGCGATCTGCCGGTATTCGCCCTTGCCTTGTTCAACTGTCTGTTGCAGCTCAGCGCGGGCGGCCGTCAGGTCGAGTTGTTGCTGGGTGGCCTGTTGTTTCAGGTCGTCGAGTTCGTTGCGCGGGATGATGCCGCGCTTGAACAGGTTTTCGCTTTCGGTGAGTTTGCGCTGGGTGTTGCTGGCGGTCATTTCGGCAGTGCGCAGGGTGCGGCGGGCGCGCCCGACTTGCTGGCCGCTGTCCCAGTCCTGCATTTCCTGCACCGTGCGCCGGGCCTTGAGCTGGGCGGAGAGGGCGTCGCGCAGTTGCACTTCGAGGGTGGCCGGGTCCATGCGCAGCAGCACCTGCCCGGCCTCGACCCGCTGGCCCTGTTCCACCAGGTTGGCCTGCACATTACCGTCGAACGGCGCGGTGAGGGTGATGGTGGTGTCAGGCTCGATCTTGCCCACCAGGCCGATCTGATGCACCAGCGGGTCGACCTTCACCGCCAGCCACTGCTCGGCGTTGCCGGGCTGGTTGGCGGCCGGGCTTTGACGGCTGAGCAGCGAAATGCCGACGCCAGCCACCAGCACAATCAACACGGCGCCCAACAGGCGCTTCTTATTAGTAGTCATTGAGGGCGATTTCCCAACTTTCCAGCGTCATGCCCAAGGTCAAGTCGAGCTGAGTCTGGGCGTTCAAATAGGCAATCAGCGCATTGAGCCGCGAGTTCTCGGCGTTGCGCAGGTCGGTTTCGAAACTCAATACCTGGAAGTTCGTGGAGCGCCCGGCGCTGAGTTTTTCCCGTTCGATTTCGATCTTGCGCTTGGACAACTCTACCGCCCGCTGGGAAATTTCATACTGGCGCCAGCGAGTGCCCAGGTCGCGCACCACATCGTTGACGTCGCGCTCCAGTTGCTGGCGGGCGTCGGCGATGATGATCTCCTGGTTTTCCACATCGACCCGCGCGTGCACCTCGGCCTGGCGAGTGCTGATGTCGCCGATGGGAATCTGCACCTGCACGCCCGCGTAGCTGTCCCAGCGCCGGTTGCTGTTGTAGCCGTTATCGTCATTGGTGGCGGCCCGAATCTGGTTGGCACCGGCCACCAGGTCCACTTGCCAGCGGCCGGAGTCCTTGGCGATCACCAGGTTGAGGTCGGCCTGCTGGCTGCCGAGCAGGGTGGCGAGGTATTCCGGCTGCTGGTTCTGCGCCAGCACGAAAGCCTGGCGTTTATCGATGTCCATGGGCCTGGCTTCAAGGGCCTCGGTGGCGCGGATCGGTGTCGACAGGTCGAGGGCCAGCAGGCGCAGCAGGGCCAGGCGGCTGGTGTCCAGTTGGTTCTGGGCTTCTTCCACCCCCAGTTGCTGGGTGGCGATATCGGCTTCGGTCTGCACAATCTCGAACTCGGCCATACGCCCGGCGCTGATCAGCGCCTTGTTCACTTCAAGCAAGGTGCCGGAGCGCTTGAGGGCGTCCTGCACGATGCTCAGTTGTTCCTGGGCTCGCAGCAACTCGCGGTAGGTGGCGATGATGTTGCTGATGGTCTGCGCCACGTTGGCCTTGAGGTTCAGGCGGTTGGCCTGTTCCGACAGGCGTGACAGGCGCAGCGGGGCGGTGGTGGCGTCCCAGCCGGCACCGCGCATCAGCGGTTGGATCAGCGACAGGTCGAGGCCGTCGCTGCGGTAGCGTCCGGCGCGATCGGCGTTGTTCAGTTGTTGGGTCCAGTTCATGCTCAGGCGCGTGCCGTACTCACCGAGCAAGGTGGCATTAGGCGCGAGGTTAGCGTTGCGGGAGCTGTCTTCGGTGCCTTTAGTCGTGCGGTAGTAGCTGTTCAGGGTCAGCTTGGGGTTGAACGTGTCTTCAGCCACCCGCAGGTCGAATTTCTGCGCCACCCGTTGCAGGTACGCGCTGCGAATCGCCGGGTTGTTGCGCAGGCCCAGGTACACCGCATCCCCCAGGGTCAGGGTGGTGGACTGGGCATTCAGCGACACGCTGCGTTCATAGCCACTGCGGGTGGTACTGGGCGCGGAGGGGCGAATCACCACGTCGGCGGCCACGCTGTGCAGGCTTACCAAGGCGGTCAACAACAGCAGGCGTTTATTCATCGCGCAGGGCCTCCACCGGCTGCAGCCGCGAGGCCGACACCGCCGGATAGATCCCGAAAAACAGCCCTACCAGCAACGTGCTGCCGACCCCGAGCGGCAGCGCGGCCACCGCCAGGGAAAATTGCCAGCCGGACAGCCTGGCAT
>NZ_JACARK010000208.1:0-512 GCF_013386655.1 Pseudomonas sp. K5002
GATGCGCTTGCCGGTGGGCGCGGCGCGCTGGAACGGGTGTTCGCTGAAGTGCGCGTTGTCCACCGCGTAACGCTGCAACAGGCCGATCAGCACCGGGGCGCATTCCTCGGCATTGTTGCGCACGCAGGCTTGCTGGCAGAGGATTTCCGTCGGGCAGACCCGGGCGCAACTGCCGCCGAGGATATTCGCCGAGAGAATCTTCTGTGCGGCGCCCTGGACGTTCTCCGTGTGGATATTGCGGATGAACGACGGGATATCGATCTCGCTGGGGCACGCGTTGACGCACGGTGCGTCGTAGCAGTAGAGGCAGCGCGAGGCTTCCAGTTGGGCTTGCCGGGCATTGAGCGGCGGCGCCAGGTCGGTGAAATGCGCGGCGAGGGCCGCCGCATCTTCATGGGGGTGGGGAAGATGGTTCAGGGTCTGGATCACGGTATTGGCCTCACGGTTTTTGAGGTGCTGCCTCTGGTGGGCAGTGGTTTTTTTGTTGCCGGTACCGGCCTCTTCGCGAGCAA
>NZ_JACARK010000208.1:530-11621 GCF_013386655.1 Pseudomonas sp. K5002
AGCCCGCTCCCACATTCGACTGCATTTATCCTGTTGGAATGGGGGCGAATGTGGGAGCGGGCTTGCTCGCGAATGGCGGCCTCAGCGTTTCACAGCAACCGGCCTGGAACGCTCCGCCCGCTTGCTCAACTGCTCAAACACCGGCGGATACGTCGGCCGTTCGATATACCGACCCGCACCCCGTTCGGCGCGCAAATCCCCATCCGCCCAGACCAGCTTGCCCTGGCTGATGGTATGGCTCGGCACGCCGCGCACGGTCTTGCCTTCGAAGATGTTGAAGTCGACTTTCTGGTGGTGAGTCTTCGCGGAAATGGTCCGTGTGCCTTGCGGGTCCCACAGCACCAGGTCAGCATCGGCCCCCACGCGGATCGCTCCTTTGCGTGGATACAGGTTGAAGATCTTCGCGGTGTTGGTAGACGTCAGCGCAACGAATTCCTGCATCGACAAGCGCCCAGTGTTCACGCCCTCATCCCACAACAGCGCCATGCGGTCTTCGATACCGGCAGTGCCATTGGGAATTTTGCTGAAGTCATCCCGCCCGGCGGCTTTTTGCTCGGCGCAGAAGCAGCAATGGTCGGTGGCGGTGGTGTGCAGGTTGCCGGATTGCAAGCCATGCCACAGTGCCTCCTGATGCCCGCGCGGGCGGAAGGGCGGGCTCATCACATAGCCGGCGGCGGTCTGCCAGTCGGGGTGTTGATACACGCTGTCGTCCAGCAGCAGATGCCCGGCCAATACTTCGCCGTACACCGGCTGGCCCTTGCTGCGGGCGTAGGTGATTTCATCCAGCGCTTCCTTGGTGGACACGTGCACCAGGTACAGCGGCGTGCCGATGGTTTCGGCAATCCTGATCGCCCGGCTGGCGGCTTCACCTTCCACCTGCGAAGGCCGCGACAACGGATGCGCTTCAGGCCCGGTAATGCCCTGGGCCATCAGCTTGCGTTGCAGGTGATACACCAGCTCGCCGTTTTCGGCATGCACCGTCGGTACCGCACCCAGTTCCAGGCAGCGTTCGAAGCTCGCCACCAAGGTGTCGTCGGCGGCCATGATTGCGTTCTTGTACGCCATGAAATGCTTGAAGCTGTTGATGCCGTGTTGGCTCACCAGCTCGGCCATTTCCTCGCGGACCTGCTCGCTCCACCAGGTAATCGCGACGTGAAAGCCGTAGTCGGACGCCGACTTCTCGGCCCAGCCGCGCCACTGATGGAAGGCTTCCAGCAGGGATTGCTGCGGGTTGGGAATCACGAAGTCGATGATCGACGTGGTGCCGCCCGCCAACCCGGCGGCCGTGCCACTGAAAAAATCTTCACTGGCCACGGTGCCCATGAAGGGCAACTGCATATGGGTATGGGGGTCGATGCCGCCGGGCATCAGGTATTGACCGCTGCCGTCGAGTATCTCGGTGCCGGCGGGAATATCCAGATCAGTGCCAATGGCGCGGATTAGACCGTCTGCGCATAAAACATCGGCTCGGTAACTTTCATCATGGGTAATAACGGTAGCGCCACGGATCAACAGCGACATGTCGAGTTCCTCACAGGCTTGACCGGCTTGTGCCAGTTCTAAGTGTTGTCATGCATCGCGCCGCTGGAAAGTTAATTCCTGTCAGCGGTGACAGGAATAGAAACTAGCCCGAGTTTTTCGAATGAGCAAGAATATTTTTTATAAGCTTATATCTTTATTAAGTAATTGAATTTTAACGATAAAAAATCAAAATCACCAAAATGTAGCGGCCTCTCACCATTTTGACGCACTTGACAGGTTCCCAATATGAGCAACATTTCCTATTGCAAATCAGACGCTTGAGACATGCCTCTTGACGGGGCCGGTAAATAAAAATAATTGTGTTGCACCAGATTGAGTCCTGATGGTTCGGACAACTTCTGCGTTATTTGGCCTGAGTAACGCTGAAAGTAACGAGGGGCTCTTCGGTCGAGACAATAAAGCTGATAAACATCAGCAAGTTATACAAGCGGTGCGGGCAGGTTGACGGTTTACGGCACGGTTATTGAGTGCGGTGGCGGTTGGCCGGGTCCCGGATGTCATGTTGTCAACGAGGTACTCCGGCCATCCCGTGCACGTCACGGGATGAGCAAAAATAATTCGAAAAAACCGTGGAGCGGCCATGCAACAGAACAGATCGCAAGTCATTGAGCGCAACGGCCTGTACGAACTCGACGCCGGCCCCGACGTCCTCGACAGCCCCCGCTACAACCACGACATGGCACCGACCAAGGTGCGCGAACGCACCTGGAACAAGTGGCATATCACCGCGCTGTGGATCGGCATGTCGGTGTGTGTGCCGACCTACACCCTGGGCGGCGTGCTCACCGCGTACTTCGGGTTGTCGGTGGGCGAGGCGCTGATGGCGATCCTGCTGGCCAATATCGTGGTGCTGATCCCGCTGACACTCAACGCCTTCCCCGGTACCAAGTACGGCATCCCGTTTCCGGTGTTGCTGCGCTCGTCCTTCGGCGTGCTCGGCTCCAACGTGCCGTGCCTGATACGCGCGTTGGTGGCGTGTGGCTGGTTCGGTATCCAGACGATGTTTGGCGGCCTGGCGATCCACCTGTTCCTGGGGTCGATTTTCGAGGGTTGGAAATCCCTTGGCGGCACCGGTGAAGTGATCGGCTTCATGATCTTCTGGACCCTGAACCTGTGGGTGGTATTGCGTGGCGCCGAGTCGATCAAATGGCTGGAAACCCTGTCTGCTCCGCTGCTGGTAGCGGTGGGAATCGGGCTGCTGGTGTGGGCGCTGCCGAATGTCTCGCTGACCGAGTTGATGGCCATCCCGCCCAAGCGTCCCGAAGGCGCGAGCCTCACCGGCTACTTCATGGCAGGCCTGACGGCGATGGTGGGTTTCTGGGCCACCTTGTCATTGAACATCCCCGACTTCAGCCGCTACGCCAAGAGTCAGAAAGACCAGATCCTCGGGCAGATTTTCGGCCTGCCGCTGACCATGTTCCTGTTCGCCGCCCTCGGCGTGATCATGACCGCCGCCTCGGTAAAACTGGTGGGCGTCAGCGTCTCCGATCCGGTGACCCTGATCGGCCATATCCAGAGCCCGGTGTGGGTAGCCGTGGCCATGGCGCTGATCATCATCGCCACCTTGTCCACCAACACCGCAGCGAACATCGTCTCACCCACCAACGACTTCCAGAACATCGCCCCCAAGCTGATCAACCGTACCACGGCGGTGGTGCTCACCGGCCTGGTGGGCCTGGCGCTGATGGCCCACGAACTGCTGAAAAAGCTCGGGCTGATCATTTCCGACGTGAGCCTGGAAACCGTCTATTCCAACTGGTTGCTGGGTTACTCAAGCCTCTTGGGGCCGATCGCCGGCATCATGGTGGTGGACTATTTCATCATCAAGAAACAGCAACTGGACCTCGCCGGTTTGTATCGCGATGACGTGTACCCGGCGTGGAACTGGCATGGCTTCCTGGCGTTTGGCGTGCCGGTGGTGTTGACGTTGCTGTCCCTGGGCAGCGATGCGTTCAGCTGGTTCTACAGCTATGGCTGGTTCACCGGTTCGGCGCTCGGTGGCCTGTTGTATTACGCCCTCTGCATGAAACGCGGGGCTCGTGTGGTCGCGGTGAAAACACCGCTTTAATCGATGTGGAATGCAATCAAATGTGGGAGCGGGCTTGCTCGCGAATACGGTGTGCCAGTCGCCAGATGTGTTAGCTGAATCACCGCCTTCGCGAGCAAGCCCGCTCCCACATTTTTGATCGCAGTCCTCCAGTGAGAGTCTGGTCAAATTCATAAGAACTACTGCCTGAGGAGATCCCCATGAACGCTGCCATAGACGTTCTGCAATCCACCCATCAGCACATCAACCGCGATCGTCTGTGGCTGTCCCTGATGGAACTCGCCAAGCTCGGCGCCACCCCCAAGGGCGGCGTCTGCCGCCTGGCCCTGACCGACCTCGATCGCCAGGCCCGCGACCTGTTTGTGAAGTGGTGCGAGGAAGCGGGCTGTACCGTGACCATCGATGGCGTCGGCAATATCTTCGCCCGCCGGCCGGGGCGCAATCCCCAGTTGCCGCCGGTGATGACCGGCAGCCATATCGACACCCAGCCCACCGGCGGCAAGTTTGATGGCTGTTTTGGCGTGCTGGCGGGCGTTGAGGTATTGCGCACCCTCAATGACCTGAAGGTGGAAACCGAAGCGCCGCTGGAAGTGGTGGTGTGGACCAACGAAGAAGGCTCGCGCTTTCCTCCATGCATGATGGGCTCCGGGGTGTTTGCCGAGAAATTCACCCTGGCCGACACGCTGGCCAAGACGGATGCCGACGGCGTGACCGTGGGCGATGCGCTGAATGCCATTGGGTATGCCGGATCACGCCCGGTGAGCGGGCACAAGGTGGGCGCATATTTCGAAGCACATATCGAGCAAGGTCCGATTCTTGAGGATGAAAAGAAAACCATCGGTGTGGTGCTGGGCGCCCTTGGCCAGAAATGGTTCGACCTGAAACTGCGGGGTGTCGAGGCGCATGCGGGGCCGACCCCGATGCACCTGCGCAAGGATGCCCTGGTCGGTGCCGCGGCCGTGGTGGCTGCAGTAAACGCGGCGGCGTTGGGTCATCAGCCTCACGCCTGCGGCACCGTCGGCTGCCTGCAAGCGTATCCGGGCTCACGCAACGTCATTCCTGGCGAAGTGCGCATGACCCTGGACTTCCGCCATCTGGAACCGGCGCGGCTGGATTCGATGATTGCCCAGGTGCGCAAGGTGATCGACGAGACCTGCGCCAAGCACGGCCTCACATTCGAGATGACACCCACCGCTGACTTCCCGCCGCTGTACTTCGACAAAGGCTGCGTGGATGCCGTGCGTGATGCGGCCAATGGGTTGGGGTTGTCCAACATGGATATCGTGAGCGGGGCAGGGCATGACGCGATTTTCGTCGCGGAACTGGGGCCCGCGGGGATGATCTTTGTGCCGTGTGAAGGTGGCATCAGCCATAACGAAATCGAGAACGCGGCGCCGGATGATTTGGCGGCGGGGTGTGCGGTGTTGCTGAGGGCGATGGTGGCAGCTTCGGTGGCAATCGCCAGCGGCAAACTGGCTGCCTGAGTCGACAGGCTTCACTCCTCTCAAATGTGGGAGCCGGGCTTGCCCGCGATAGCGGTGTTTCAGACACAGTTGCAGTGCCTGACACTCCGCTATCGCAGGCAAGCCAGCTCCCACATTTATAGGTCAGCTCACGGCTACCCTCGCATCCACCACCCGATCTACAAGCAACTGCACGCCCTCCAGCATCCGACACATCCCCAGCATCACGCTGCGCTGTGAACCATCAACCTCAAAGGCCAAGTGCGCGGCGATGGCATTGATGGATTCCAGGTCCTGAGAGGCATTAAGCAGCAGGGTTTCGGTATCGAGCCCAGGACGGAGGGTGAAGACCAGGTTTGAATCGGAAGGAGGATTTGGACTGTCTTTGATCATGATGCAGTTCCTGGAGAGTTAGAGACTACCACCAGGGTTTTCTCACGAACGAAGGTGGCAGCTGTACGCGGAGTGAGAAAACCAAGACCCCAGGAGCTTGGCCACGCCGAAGCGTGCCCGCGCACAGCCGCCATAACAGCGAGCACAGAAAAAGCGCCTGCACTGTATACGGCGGGCGCTTTTGCGCCAATGGAGTCGTTCGGATTTCTCACGTCCGGTCGCTGAATTGGCAGCGACTGGCGAAGACTAGTGGTGCCCGTTCCGACCAGCAACCCGAAAGAAGCGTAGGAAATATGTCGCTTCGAGGATGGGTTGTAAGGCATGTCCTGCTCCTTTGTACGAAATCTCTTTTGTTCTTCGTGCCGCTCATTATTTCGGGCTTCCAGTGTTAGGTTCCGACACGCAAAAACCTAATGCAGAGGAAGCATTTGATGGCGAACCCTATGCCACCACCCGGCGTATCGCTCGACGAAAATATGGCTACCGCGTTCCACAAAAAGAATGTGCTGAAGGCTGGTTCCGCGTTTATGTACTCTTGGTTTTATACTCAGGTCCGCAATCGCGGTCCTTGGGACTACAAGAAGATTTCCAAAGAATATGAAGCCTTTGGAAACTTTCATTATGGCGCCGTGGGGACAGCTGCTGGTTTCAGCGAAGAAGTGCTTTTGCGCGCAGCGGGGCTTGCTCAAAGCAGAGCGGGCACGGATAAACCCGAGTTCGGTCGTTGGTGGGGAGAGGCACCTTTCGGTGATGATCCGGTCGATCAATACTGGATCAAGGAAGGAATCAGGTATGCCAGGTTCAGGAACTACTAGAAAGCCGATTTACTCAGTTGTCACTACGATCCTATTGGCGTTTTGCTTGGTGTATATCGGTGGTAATTGGCTGCTATCGCCGGGGCACCCGCAATTGACAGAAGTTGTAATGAGAGTGCCACTTGGCACTGACGGGGCCGTCTATGGCGTCAAGGATGACCGTGGAGGGGCAACTGTTCCGTTCAGCTATCGATATTACGTTTACCGCGCCTTGGAGGACGACAGTGAAGTATTGGCTGCGTTGAGGGATGCCAGTCCATTTCTAATTACGCGTGACGCATCGGCAAAAGTTGATGTTCAGGGCCGTACGATCAATGTGTCGGTGGCGGGGGATGTATCCGACTATCACAGCAGTACGCTGTATCGACATGCCAATGGCAGCGATTACACAGCAGTGAGTGTTTTTCTGAATAGTCGGCCGGAAGATTGAAATTGGCGGTGGCTCAGTCTAGAGATGTTTGACGTGACCCACGTCGGTGGCGATTGCCAGCGGCAAACCGGCCGCCTGAGTCGTCAGGCTTCACTCCTCTCAAATGTGGGAGCCGGGCTTGCCCGCGATAGCGGTGTTTCAGACACAGTTGCAGTGCCTGACACTCCGCTATCGCAGGCAAGCCAGCTCCCACATTTGATCCAGGGTGGGCTCGAGATTTGTATCAGGCGTCGGGCTTCCAACCGCCGCCCAGCGCCGTCACCAACCCCACACTCGCCTGCAACTGCTGCGTCTGCACCGCTTGCAATGTGCGCTGCGCCTGCAACGCCGCCGTCTGCGCCGTCACCACATCCAGATAACTCAGAGCCCCGCCAGATAACTGTTCATCCAGCGCTTTCTGCTGCAAATCCGGCAGTTGCCCCTAGTTATCTTTAACCTTGCGCACGGCGCGTAAAACCTGGCTGAGGTAGTGGGCCGAGGCCTCTTCAAACTCGGCCTTGGCTTGGCACTCAGGCGCCCGCCGTTGAAGATCGGCAGGTTTACCAAGGGCCCCAGAGCCCAGTGGATACTGGTAACTGCAGATAATGGGTTAAATAGTATGAAGGTCACATCCGAGCAGCTTGTGTGAAAGTTCCCTTTTTCATTTTTCCGTTATCGGTGCTACCTGAAGGTGTTAGTTTTTTTTGCAAGCACCTAACCGTTTTGCTAGCTATTTACTTTTGCAATGTTTTGATAGGGTTAAATGCATCGGAATAAATTTTTGGATTGAAGGAGGAGTAATGAAGCTAGGTGATATAGAAGATACGTTACTTCTTAAAGCATGGCATCGATACGATGAAACAATTCGAAGCCCGTCAAGGTTGCACACCATCTGGTGATTTAAATGAGTAGCTTGATGCGGCGCGGAATGGTGCTTGGGCTGATTTTTTGCTTTATCAGTGCTGCATTTGACGTGTATGTGGCTTTTGTTACCCAAATGATAAATCCCTTGGTAGTCATTTTTTACTGCTTCAGTTTTTCAGGAGCGTTTTTTCTAAGTTTTACGCTCTTGCGAAGTAACAAAGAACTTATCTTAAAACTGTACGAAAACATATTGTTAGTTTTTTTAGTCAATGTTGCAGTTCTATTGAACTGGGGCGGCCTATTCTATGCACTCCGTTATCTGGAACCTGCCGTTGTCGGCGTGGCCTCAGTGGCATGCGGGCCGGCGCTAACGCTCATCCTCTCTGCTCTTGATAAAAACAGAGTTAAAACCGCGTTGGCGGATACATTGATTTCCTGGCTGGTACTGATTTCCGTGGGAATCATGTTGTTCAAGTCATTCATGGGTGACAGTGGTGTGTCTTCCACCACTACCGGGCAGCGAATGCTTGGCATCGTCAGCGTTCTGGTGTGCGCGTTGGGCACCGTGATGTATACGATCGTCTCGAAAAAGCTATTCGCTCGACAGTGGGTTGTTTATGAAATTCTGGCGGTCCGAAATGTGGTGATGATCATTGCCTGTGTCGTCTTGATTCCCGCGACGGGTGTCGGTTTTGCCTTGGGCCCTGAGCTGTTCTGGCCGATGCTGACGTTAGTGGTGATTGGCCATTTGCTGCCGATTTATCTGATTCAAAAAACCATTCATTATCTCAGTGCTATCCATGTATCGCTGTTACTGCTGACACTGCCGGTGTTTGTCCTGCTGCTTCAATATCTCGACACACGAGTGGAGTTTTCGGCAGCCAGTGTCACGGCGGTTGGCGTCATTATTTTTTTACTCTCTGGACGAGCAATCGCAAGTCTGTATCTCGAAAGGCGGGGATTGAGATGAGCAGAGTCGTGATAGTCGATGGTTTTTCATCCGGTAAGTTTGTCGCGAAAGCGTTGCGTGAGCGAGGCTGTACGTTGATCCATGTGGCGTCGTCCGCGACGCTCGATGATTATTACTACATGGGTTTCGATGCCTCGATTTATGAATGTCTGATCGTCAATAAGCAGTTGGAAGCGACGGTCGAACGCGTTGCGACGTTCGATCCCCAGTACATCATCGCTGGGGCTGAAACCGGTGTGTTGTTGTCTGATTGGCTCAACGAGCAGCTCAATCTTCCTTATCGCAACCAATTCAACCGAACTCAAGCGCGCAGGAACAAGTTTGAAATGATCCGTTGTGTCGCCGACGCTGGGCTGCCAGCCGCGCAACAGGCTATCGTTGAGTCATGGAATGCGGCCAAGGCCTGGATCCTGGGGCATGGCAGGTTTCCCGTGGTGCTGAAACCTCTGGATAGTGCAGGCGCGGATGGGGTTTATATTTGCGATGATTTGCAAGATTGTGAGGTCGCCTTCGGAAAGGTTTTGGGAACGACCAATCGACTCAATATTAGGAACGCTCAGGTCCTGATCCAGGAATATTTGGTTGGTGTGGAATATGTTGTGAATATGGTCTCCCTGGGCGCGAGGCAGATGGTCACTGAAGTGGTGAGATACCGAAAGGAGCGGCTGGACAGCGGTAGCGTCATTTACGACATTGATGAACTGGTCAGCCCTGCCGAGCCTGAGTGTGAGCTGCTGGTCGACTACACCCGCAAGGTCGTCAGAAGCCTGGGCATTGAAAATGGCCCTAGCCACGCGGAGGTTATGCTGACCGAAAAAGGTCCCAGACTTGTGGAGATCGCAGCGCGCACCGACGGAATTCTTCGTCCTGAAGTATCCGAACAGACGACAGGACTGGGGCAGATTCGCGCCACGGTTATGTCCATCGTTGAGCCGGAACAATTTGAGCGCTTGCTTGACGCCCAGGTAGGTTATGAATTGTTGCTGCACAGCTATAACGTCTGCCTAATCAATCGTTCGCCGGGTTGTTTCACCAAAGAGCTGTTTTTAAGCGAGCTTCTGAAGCTCGAGTCCTATTTTTATTCGGTGTTCTACGTTGGCAGCGGGCAGCCGATTGGCATGACCAAAGACGTATTCAGCCAACCGGGTACCATTTATTTGGTGCATGCCGACAACGCGGTCATCAAGGCGGATTATTTGAAGCTTCGAGCACTCGAGGCTGTGGGAGCCTACTTGGCGCCCTGACGTCCGGATCAACAAAACTCCCGTATGTGATCCCGGTTGTAGGAAGCAACCTCACGCCCCAGGCAACCAGCCGCCGCCCAGCGCCGTCACCAAACCCACACTCGCCTGCAACTGCCGCGTCTGCACCGCCTGCAACGTGCGCTGCGCCTGCAACGCCGCCGTCTGCGCCGTCACCACATCCAGATAGCTCACAGCCCCCGCCTGGTAACTGTTCATCGCCAGTGCCTGTGTGTGCTCGGCGGCATTCGCGGCGGCTTGTTCGTCCATCGCCTCCTGCTGCAAGTCGCGCAGTTGCCCAAGGTTGTCTTCCACCTCACGCACGGCTCTTAACACCTGGCTGCGATAGTGCGCCGAAGCCTCTTCAAACTCCGCCTTGGCCTGGCGCTCATTGGCGCTCAACCGGCCGCCATCAAAGATCGGCAGATTCACCAGCGGCCCCAGCGCCCAATACCGATTGGCGGCGGAGAACAAGTTGCCCACACCTTGGGTCTGCCCGCCAATCAAGCCGGTCAAACTGAAATCCGGGTACCACGCCGCCTTGGCCACGCCGATATTCGCGTTGGCCGCAAACACCCGTCGCTCGGCTGCCGCGATATCCGGCCGGCGTTGCAGCAGGTGGCTCGGCAGTTGTTGCGGAATCCCCGGCAGCGCGATCAATTGCTGGCTCGGCGGCAGCTGGAATTCACTGGCGGATACGCCCACCAATTCACCAATCGCATGCTCGGTGAGATTGCGTTGACCGCGCACATCGTCAAGCTGCGCCTGTGCTTCAGCCAGCTGATTCTGCGCCCGGGTCAGGTCGAGCTCCGAGGCGATCTGCCCCTCGTACCGGCTGCGGGTCAGTTTCAGCGCCTGGCCAAAATCATCCAGCGAACTGCTGAGAATCCGGCTCTGGGCATCCAGTCCGTTGAGCTGCACGTACAGCGTCGCCAACTGATGCTGCAGGCTCAGGCGTGCCACCGCCAAATCATCCCCGGAGGCTTGGGCCTGTGCATCGCCAGCCGCCACCTGGTTGCGGATTTTGCCCCACAGATCCAGATCGAAGCTCAGCGCAAACCCCGCCGTGTTGCTGTTGTACACCGAAGGCTGGGTATCACCCCGCAGTGGCCGATTGTCCGATTGCCGCTGGCGCAACGGTTGCGCGCTGGCGGTTATTTGCGGGAACAGCCCGGCATGCAACTGGCTGGCATACGCCTGGGACGCATCGAAATGCGCCAGCGCTGCGGCCAGGTCCGGGTTGGCCTTGAGCAGTTGTTCCTGCAGGTCGTTCAGGCGCGGGTCCTGATACAGCTGCCACCACTTCGGCGCCAGTTGGTCGGACGGTTGCGCGCTGTGCCACGGGCC
>NZ_JACARK010000209.1:0-1315 GCF_013386655.1 Pseudomonas sp. K5002
GGCGTCGACACCTTCAAGGACGACCCGATCTCCCAGTTCAAGCTCGACAGCCCCGACTACCTGGCGATGGGCGCGCGAATCGCCCGCCTCGGCAAACCGACGCTGTTTGTGATGGAAGGCGGCTACGCCGTGGAAGAAATCGGCATCAATGCCGTCAACGTTCTCGAAGGTTTTGAGGGATTCGCCCAATGAACATGCTCAAGCATCTCGTCCTCTGCGCCGCCGTGCTGAGCGGGGCCGCGCACGCCGAAGAAAGAACCCTGCGGGTCTACAACTGGTTCGACTACATCACGCCCAAGGCCCTGGAAGATTTCAAGGCGCAGAACCCCAGCGTCAAGCTGGTCTACGACATCTTCGACACCAACGAAGCCCTGGAGGCCAAGCTGCTGACCGGCAACTCCGGCTATGACGTGGTCGTGCCCTCCAACGTGTTCCTGGCCAAGCAGATCGAAGCCTCGGTGTTCCAGCCGCTGGACCGCAGCAAACTGCCCAACTGGAACCACCTCGATCCCAAGTTGATGAAGCTGATCGAGGCCAACGACCCCGGCAATAAATTCGCCGTGCCCTACATGTACGGCACCATCCTGATCGGCTTCAACCCGGACAAGGTCAAGGCCGCGCTGGGGGCCAACGCCCCCGTGGACAGCTGGGACCTGATCTTCAACGTCGAGAACATCAGCAAGCTCAAGCAATGCGGCGTGGCGCTGCTGGATTCGCCGTCGGAAATCCTGCCCCTGGCCCTGCAACACCTGGGACTGGACCCCAACAGCAGCAACCCGGCGGACTATGTCAAAGCCGAAGCACTGCTGATGAAGATCCGCCCGTACATCACCTATTTCCACTCGTCCAAGTACATGGCTGACATTGCCAACGGCGACATCTGCGTGGCGGTCGGCTATTCCGGCAGCTTCTCCCAGGCCGCCAACCGCGCCAAGGAAGCCAGGAACGGTGTGACCGTGGACATGCGCCTGCCGAAAGAAGGTGCGCCAATCTGGTTCGATATGCTCGCAATCCCCAAAGGAGCCAAGAACCCGGAAGACGCCTACGCCTTTATCAACTACCTGCTGCAACCGGGCGTGATCGCGCCGATCAGCGATTTTGTCGGTTACCCCAACCCCAACAAGGACGCCACCGGGTTGGTGGATCCGGCGATTCGCAACAATCCCAACCTGTACCCGACCGAGGCGGCCATGGCCACGCTGTATACCCTCAAGCCCCTGGGACGTGACGCCGAACGTGCCAGGACCCGCGCCTGGACCAAGATCAAGTCCGGCACCTGATCGGTTGCCGCCGGTTGCGCCTCAGTGCGCAACCG
>NZ_JACARK010000021.1:0-411 GCF_013386655.1 Pseudomonas sp. K5002
CACCTTCGCCGCGCAATACGACGCGCCCAACGCGATTGTGCGCGGTGCCTATAACGAGACCACCGGCAGCCGCCAACTGGACATGGGCGTCGAAGGTTCGGTGGTGGCGTATGGCAGCAACCTGATGTTCAGCCAGCCATTGGGCGAAACCAATGTGATCGTCGCCACACCGGGCGCCGCCGACGTGGGCATCAGCAACAAGCGCGGTGTGCGCACCAACAGCAATGGCTACACCGTGGTGCCGCAGGCCCTGCCCTATCGCAAAAACCGCGTGTCGCTGGACACCCAGTCGATGCCGTCTGACGTCGACATCGCCGAGCCGGTGCAGGAAGTCACGCCAAACCGCGGCGCGTTTGTACTGGCCGACTTCGACACCCGGCGCGGCCAACGCATCCTGTTTCGCATCAGCGA
>NZ_JACARK010000210.1:0-7656 GCF_013386655.1 Pseudomonas sp. K5002
TGATTGGCCAGCGTGGCAGCCGCGTGCGGGCCGAGCCTGCGCCCCAGCGGGCCACGGGCAAACGCCAGAGTCTGGTGGCCATCGGTTCGTCCGCAGGCGGCCCGGCTGCCCTGGAATCCCTGCTCAAGGGCTTGCCCCGGGACTTCTCGCCGGCCAGTGTGCTGGTGCAGCATGTGGACCAGGTGTTCGCCGCCGGCATGGCCGAATGGCTGAGCAGTGCCTCGGGCCTGCCGGTGCGCCTGGCCCGGGAAGGCGAGCCGCCCCAAAGCGGTGTCGTGTTGCTGGCGGGCACCAACCATCACATTCGCCTGCTGAAGAACGGCACGCTGGCCTATACCGCCGAACCTGTGAACGAGATTTACCGGCCGTCCATCGACGTGTTTTTCGAGAGCGTCGCCAGCTACTGGAATGGCGATGCCGTTGGCGTGCTGCTGACGGGGATGGGGCGTGATGGCGCCCAGGGACTTAAGTTGATGCGTCAGCAAGGCTACCTGACCATCGCGCAGGACCAGCAAAGCTGTGCTGTTTACGGCATGCCCAAAGCGGCAGCGGCGATTGACGCGGCTGTTGAAATTCGCCCATTGGACAGAATTGCGCCACGATTGCTGGAGGTATTCGCAAAATGACCGATATCACACGCTGTCCTGGCCTGCAGGTAGTAATTCAGGTGACCGTAAATGAATGATTTGCAGCTCGACGACTTCAAGACCGACGAAAACGCCGCCATGGTGCTGCTCGTCGACGACCAGGCGATGATCGGCGAGGCCGTACGCCGGGGCCTGGCCCATGAAGACAATATCGACTTCCACTTTTGCGCCGATCCGCACCAGGCCATTGCCCAGGCGATCCGTATCAAGCCGACGGTGATCCTGCAGGACCTGGTGATGCCGGGTCTCGATGGCCTGACCCTGGTGCGCGAATACCGCAATCACCCGGCGACGCAGAACATCCCGATCATCGTGCTTTCCACCAAGGAAGACCCGCTGATCAAGAGCGCGGCGTTTGCTGCCGGGGCCAACGATTACCTGGTCAAGCTGCCCGATAACATCGAACTGGTGGCGCGCATCCGCTATCACTCGCGCTCCTACATGACCCTGTTGCAACGGGACGCGGCCTACCGGGCGCTGCGGGTCAGCCAACAGCAGTTGCTGGACACCAACCTGGTGCTGCAACGGCTGATGAACTCCGATGGCCTGACCGGGCTGTCCAATCGCCGGCATTTCGACGAATACCTGGAGCTGGAATGGCGCCGCGCCATGCGTGACCAGACCCAACTGTCGCTGCTGATGATCGACGTGGACTTCTTCAAGACCTACAACGACAGTTTCGGCCACCTGGAAGGCGACGAGGCGTTGCGCAAGGTGGCGGCGACCATTCGTGATGCCAGCAGCCGTCCTTCGGATTTGCCGGCGCGTTATGGCGGTGAAGAGTTTGCCCTGGTGCTGCCCAATACCTCGCCGGGCGGTGCGCGGCTGGTGGCCGAGAAGCTGCGCCAGGCGGTGGCGAGCCTGAAAATCCCGCACATTGCCCCGGCAGAAGGGGCGAGCCTGACCATCAGTATTGGCTTGGCGACCATGACCCCGGTGCAGGGCACCGATTGCCGGCAATTGATCTCGGCGGCGGACAAGGGCCTGTACCTGGCCAAGCACAATGGGCGCAATCAGGTGGGGATCGAGTAGGGAATACGGTCTGCGGGATGTCGCAGACCTAATGTGGGAGCGGGCTTGCTCGCGAATGCGGTGTGTCAGTCAATGCATCTGGCGACTGAACCACCGCATTCGCGAGCAAGCCCGCTCCCACATTTGATCTTCATCGCTGTCTGGATGGTGCATATCCCCGCCTTTTCGGCCAAGCGGACTGCCGTTATCAGCCGTTTGTCGTTATACTCGTCGGCTTTCAAAAGTTCGCCAACGAGTGCTGCCCGCCATGGAAATCAACCCGATCCTTAACACCATCAAGGACCTGTCCGAGCGCTCCGAAACTATTCGGGGGTATCTTTGACTACGATCAAAAGCATGAGCGTCTGACCGAAGTCAATCGCGAGCTTGAAGATCCGGCTGTCTGGAACAAACCTGAATATGCCCAGGAACTGGGCCGCGAGCGCGCTGCGCTGGCGCAGATCGTCGACACCCTCGACGAATTGAACACCGGTCTGGGCGATTGCCGCGACCTGCTGGACATGGCCGTCGAAGAAAACGACGAAGGCGCAGTGGGCGATGTCGTCGCCGAGCTGGCCCGTCTCGAGGAAAACCTCGCCAAACTCGAATTCCGCCGCATGTTCAGCCATGAAATGGACCCGAACAACGCCTACCTGGACATCCAGGCCGGTTCCGGCGGCACCGAAGCCCAGGACTGGGCCAACATCCTGTTGCGCATGTACCTGCGCTGGGCCGACAAACGCGGTTTCGACGCGACCATCATGGAACTGTCGGCCGGTGAAGTCGCCGGCATCAAGGGCGCGACCGTGCACATCAAGGGCGAATACGCCTTTGGCTGGCTGCGGACCGAGATCGGCGTACACCGCCTGGTGCGCAAGAGCCCGTTCGACTCCGGCAACCGTCGCCACACGTCGTTCTCCGCCGTTTTCGTCTCGCCAGAGATCGACGACAAGGTGGAAATCGAGATCAACCCGGCAGACCTGCGGATCGACACCTACCGTTCCTCCGGTGCCGGTGGCCAGCACGTAAACACCACCGACTCGGCCGTACGTATTACCCACGTACCGACCAATACCGTGGTGAGCTGCCAGAACGAACGTTCCCAGCACGCGAACAAGGACACCGCCATGAAAATGCTGCGGGCCAAGTTGTACGAGCAGGAAATGCAGAAACGCAACGCCGCGTCCCAGGCGCTGGAAGACACCAAGTCGGATATCGGCTGGGGTCACCAGATCCGCTCGTATGTGCTCGACGCGTCGCGGATCAAGGATCTGCGTACCAACATTGAACGCAGCGACTGCGACAAGGTGCTCGACGGTGATATCGACGAATACCTGGAAGCCAGCCTGAAATCTGGCCTGTAACTCCTTTGTAGGAGCCGGCTTGCCGGCGATCCCCGGCCGCAGGCCGGGGACAACGAACCTGATGGAAAATTTAAAGACATGAGCGACCAACAACTCGACCCGCAAGCCCTGCAACAGGAAGAAAACTCCCTGATCGCCCTGCGCAAGGAAAAGCTTGCTGCCGAGCGCGCCAAGGGCAATGCCTTCCCGAACGACTTCCGCCGCGAAAACTACTGCGATGCCTTGCAGAAACAGTACGCGGACAAGACCAAGGAAGAGCTGGCAGAGGCTGCAATCCCGGTCAAGGTTGCCGGTCGCATCATGCTCAACCGTGGCTCGTTCATGGTGATCCAGGACATGACCGGTCGCATCCAGGTCTACGTCAACCGTAAAACCCTGTCCGAAGAAACCCTGGCCTCGGTGAAAACCTGGGACATGGGCGACATCATTGCCGCCGAAGGCACCCTGGCCCGTTCCGGCAAGGGTGACCTGTACGTTGAAATGACCAGCGTGCGCCTGCTGACCAAATCCCTGCGCCCGCTGCCGGACAAGCACCACGGCCTGACCGACACCGAGCAGCGCTATCGCCAGCGCTACGTTGACCTGATCGTCAACGAAGAAGTGCGCCAGACCTTCCGCGTGCGTTCGCAGGTTATTGCGCACATCCGCAGCTTCCTGATGAAGCGTGACTTCCTCGAAGTTGAAACGCCGATGCTGCAAACCATCCCGGGTGGTGCCGCAGCCAAGCCGTTCGAAACCCACCACAACGCGCTGGACATGGAAATGTTCCTGCGTATTGCGCCTGAGCTGTACCTCAAGCGGCTTGTTGTTGGCGGCTTCGAAAAAGTGTTCGAGATCAACCGCAACTTCCGTAACGAAGGCGTTTCGACTCGTCACAACCCTGAATTCACCATGTTGGAGTTCTACCAGGCCTACGCCGACTACGAAGACAACATGGACCTGACCGAGGAACTGTTCCGCGAACTGGCGCAACTGGTCCTGGGCACCACCGACGTACCATACGGCGACAAGGTGTTCCACTTCGGCGAGCCGTTCGTGCGCCTGTCGGTGTTCGATTCGATCCTCAAGTACAACCCTGAGCTGACCGCCGATGACCTGAACGACATCGACAAGGCCCGCGCCATCGCCAAGAAAGCCGGCGCCAAGGTGCTGGGCTTCGAAGGCCTGGGCAAATTGCAGGTGATGATTTTCGAAGAGCTGGTGGAGCACAAGCTGGAGCAGCCGCACTTCATTACCCAGTACCCGTTCGAAGTGTCGCCGCTGGCCCGTCGCAACGATGACAACCCGAACGTCACCGACCGTTTCGAGCTGTTCATCGGCGGCCGTGAAATCGCCAACGCCTACTCCGAGCTGAACGATGCCGAAGACCAGGCCGAGCGCTTCATGGCCCAGGTGGCCGACAAGGACGCTGGCGACGACGAGGCGATGCACTACGACGCCGACTTCGTACGCGCCCTGGAATACGGCATGCCGCCTACCGCCGGTGAAGGTATCGGCATCGACCGGTTGGTGATGTTGTTGACCAACTCGCCGTCGATCCGTGACGTGATCTTGTTCCCGCACATGCGGCCACAAGCGTAACCGTAGCGAAATCCGAAGCCGCCTTTTATAAGGCGGCTTTTTTATGTGGCGTTTATAAGCGTCAAGTAAACAGCGCCAGGTGATCGTTCCCACGCTCTGCGTGGGAACGCAGCCCGTGACGCTCCGCGTCACACTGTGGAGGAAGATCCGTCGTGAACCGCGTAATGGCTCAAAAGGGTGCCGCCGGCATTGCCGCTGCCGTGGCTGAAAGTGTTCAGTACCAGGGCCGCAAGGCCAGTCGCCGGGGCAGTGAGCAGCGCAGGCAGGACATTCTCGATGCAGCGATGCGCATCGTGGTACGCGAAGGCGTGCGTGCCGTGCGTCACCGTGCGGTGGCGGCGGAAGCCGGTGTGCCGTTGTCGGCCACCACCTATTACTTCAAGGACATCGACGACCTGCTCACCGACACCTTCGCCCAATATGTGGAGCGCAGCGCCGCGTTCATGGGCAAGTTGTGGGTGCGTAATGAAGGCCTGCTGCGCGAGATGGTGGCTTATGGCGACGGCAGCCCGCAGTCGCGCTCGCAACTGGCCGATGACATCGCGCGCCTGACCGCCGATTACGTGCAACGCCAATTGCTCAACCGCCGTGAGCACCTGATGGCCGAGCAGGCGTTTCGCCAGGAAGCGCTGCTGAACCCGCGCCTGGCCGAGCTGGTGCGCTCCCACCAGCAAATCCTGCTGCAGGGCACTTGCCAGTTTTTCCAGGTATTGGGTTCCCGCGAGCCGCAACAGGATGCCAAAGTGTTGACGGCGATTATCGGTCGGATGGAATATCAGGGCCTGCTGGGCGGCGCAGAGCCTCTGACCAGCGAAGAAATGCTTGAGATCCTCAAGCGTTACATGCATTTGGTGTTGGCTTCGGTCTGACACAGGGGATTGTCCAATGAAAGCCTGGCGCGTCGTCGTGATCGCCTTGTCGTTCCTGTTGCTCAGCGGTTGCCTGGTGACCTTCA
Source organism: Pseudomonas sp. K5002 (assembly GCF_013386655.1). Taxonomy (NCBI): domain Bacteria; kingdom Pseudomonadati; phylum Pseudomonadota; class Gammaproteobacteria; order Pseudomonadales; family Pseudomonadaceae; genus Pseudomonas; species Pseudomonas sp. K5002. The sequence continues at coordinate 5,559 of NZ_JACARK010000210.1, forward strand.
AGGACCCGTTGCCCGCCAGCGAGGCGGCGCCTGATGGTCTGCTTGGCAAATGGGCCAGCAAAAACGCCTGGGGTGAGCCGCTCAACCTGCAAATCAGCCGCGTCGGTAAGCACCGCTACAAAGCCGTGAGCTACCCTAAGGCCAAGCCGGGCCAGCGGGATGAATACCTGTTCACGGTTTCCCGGCATGGCAGCCGCTGGTATCTGTCGGCGCCATTGCCGGCCAGGTTCGGCGGGCATTACATCCTCGCCGGGTTCGAATTGAATGATGAGCACGAGCTGGTGGTCTACAACCTCGACCTGGATCAGGTCCACCAGGCGGTCGGCCAGAAGGTCCTGAGTGGCAGCACCGTCGAAACCGTCGAGGGTGCCGGTGTGTTGATCGACAGTTCCATGGCCCGGGTATTTGCGTACCTGGATGATCCGGCCAATGCCGATGTGTTCGTCGAAGCCGTGCGCTACCAGCGTGCAGGCAAATAACGTTTAAAGAGGAAGTAACGGGTGGACGATTACCAGCAGACGATACGCGCCTTGTCCGATCGCATTGTGCTGGCGCAAACACCGATTCGCGTCCTCGACGCCGTGAAGTGGGACGAGAATATTCGCCAGGGATTCCTCAAGGCCAAGGGCAAGGAAATGCCGGCGGTGGACCGCGACTACTACCTGACCCGGCCGCTGTCGTTCGATTCCAGCGCGGTGAAGCTGGAGTTCCAGAACATCGAGCGCGACATCACCCGCCAGCTTGGCCAGTTCAACCCGGTCGGGCAGATCATGCGGCGCATGTGCAAGGAGTACCGCATGGTGGTGCGCATGCTCGAAGCGCGGGGCACCGAGGATTTCGGCCTGATCTCCCAGGAGCTGTATGGCGCCGCTTCCGATGCGTTCCATGCCGGTGACCCGACCCTGGCCGACCTCGGCCTGATGATGTCGGACTACCTGAACAATATCGATGGCCGTGGCGACCTCAAGGACGAAGCCAAGACCCTGACCGCCAAGGACGCCGTCAACCTGCTGCAGAGCCGCCTGAACAAGGTATTCGGCGAGGCCGAGGAAACCATCCGGGTGTTCGAGTCCGACGGTATCGTGGCGGATGCGGCGGCAGGTGCCGACTACATCAAGATCCGCGCCGACGCGATGTTCAACGACCGCGACGTGCGCGCCCTGGAGGTCCATGAAGGCCTGGTGCACGTGGGCACCACCCTCAATGGGCAAAACCAGCCGATCTGCACCTTCCTGTCCAAGGGCCCGCCCTCGTCGACCGTGACCCAGGAAGGCCTGGCGATCCTGATGGAAATCATCACCTTCGCCTCCTACCCCAGCCGCCTGCGCAAGCTGACCAACCGCACTCGCGCCATTCATATGGTGGAGCAGGGAGCCGACTTCCTGCAGGTGTTCGAATTCTTCCGCGAGCAGGGGTTCGAGATGGCGGAAAGCTACGGCAACGCCAGCCGGGTTTTCCGTGGGTCGACGCCTACGGGTCTGCCGTTTACCAAGGATTTGTCCTACCTCAAGGGCTTTATCATGGTTTACAACTACATTCAGTTGGCCGTGCGCAAAGGCAAGCTGGAGCAAGTGCCGTTGTTGTTCTGCGGCAAGACCACCCTGGAAGACATGCGTACCCTGCGCCAACTGGTGGACGAAGGCCTGGTGGTGCCACCCAAATACCTGCCGGATCAGTTCCGCGACATGAATGCGTTGGCGGCGTGGATGTGTTTCTCCAACTTCCTCAACCATTTGAGCCTGGACCGGATCGAGGCGGATTACTCCAATATCCTTTAACGATATCTCTGAAGGAACTCAGTCAAAATGTGGGAGCGGGCTTGCTCGCGAATGCGGTGTATCAGCAACAGATGTGNNCCCGCTCCCACCTTTGATCTCCATAGGTCTTCAGGATCGTTCCCAACCCATTCACGAGGCTTCAACGGATGAGAATCCTCGGCATTCTTTGCCTGCTACTGACCCTTAACGGCTGCAGCTCCTTATTGTTCTATCCGGAGCGCGGCATGCCGTTCACCCCGGAAAAGGCTCGCCTGCAATACCGTGACGTCACATTGACCACCGCCGATGGTCTGAAGCTCCACGCCTGGTGGCTGCCGGCC
>NZ_JACARK010000211.1:0-2483 GCF_013386655.1 Pseudomonas sp. K5002
ACAGCAGCGCCATCACCAGCGCCACACTGCCGGTGTGCAAGGCGCCCATGAACAACGCCAGGGCCACGGTCAGTGCCAGCAGGCTGAGGACACAGGCCGGCATGCGCCGGGCGCCGAACAGTTTGTCGGACGCCATGCCGATCATGATCGGCCCCAGCAACCCCGCCAGCTCGAACGCCGTCGGCACAATCGCCGCGCCGACCTTGCCCACCGACGGCATCTGCTCATACACAATCACCGGCCCCCACAACAGGATCGCGTAACGCGCCGGTTTCAACAGAAAGTACGCCAGCCCCAGGGTCAACACAGTACGGTTGCGCAAGATGGCCCGCAGCGGCTCCAGCACACTGGCGTTCTTCTCGGCGGCAGTCTGTTCCGGTTCCGGTTCCACTGCCGGTAACCCCACATCCTGTGGCGTGTTGCGCTGGAAAATGAAAAACAGCACCGCGACCACGAAGACCACAGCCGCACTGGAGATAAATGCCGCATGCCAGGTGCCGATCAGCGTATACGCCCACCATCCGGCAAACGGCGACGCCACCAGGCCACCAAAGGCGTAGCACGAGCTCCATAAACCCAGCACCCGGCCACGCTGCTGCGCCGGGAAGAAACTGCCAAGGTTCTTGCACAGCCCGGACCAGCCGGTGGACTGGGCCAGGCCCTGGATCAACATGCACGTGACAAAGATCGGTAACGTGGCAAACGTGCCCATCACCAGGGCGGCGGCGGCTGAAATCAGCAACCCGCCGAGTACCACCACACGCGGCCCGAAACGGTCGGCGAGCATGCCCCAGGTGAATTGGCCAACGGCGTAGGCCGCCAGGTAGATGCCATCCAGGTTGGCCATCATCATCTTGTCCAGCGGGAAACTCGGGTCGTCGACGATCCCCAGCTTGGCCACCGAAAAAGCCTTGCGGGTGAAATAGAAGGCCGCGTACGCCAGCCAGGTGATGGCGAAAATCTGCACGCGCCAACGCTTGATGTGACTCAAGGGAGTATTCATGGTGGTTCTGACCTCGGGTTTGAGTGTGCCGGCAGAATGAAAAGCAAACGCCTGTATTTTTATTGTTGAGCACTGCAGTACCGGCGCTTGGAGGGGCGCGGTATTGGTCAGATGAGTCCCGCTGGTGAGCACGCAGAAGACCCATGGCCGCCGAAGGTGTAGGACTCGACCTACGGCGACTGGGGCTATCAAAGCAATGGCTGACTAATAGGTAAAATCGATTTATTGTATTTCAAATATAAGCTGAGCTTGTAAGAGGATTCGCGATGTCGGTGTCTCACGCGCAACTCAAAGCCTTCCATGCGGTGGCCGTACACGGCAGTTTTACCCACGCAGCCGAACGCTTGTTCCTCAGCCAGCCGGCCATTTCCGACCAGGTGCGCAAGCTTGAGGAACGTTTCGGCGTGCTGCTGTTTCATCGCAACAAACGTTCGGTGCGCTTGACCGACCTCGGCGAGCGCCTGTTGAGCATCACCCAGCGTCTGTTTGCCGTCGCGGCGGAAGCCGAAGAGCTGTTGCAGGATTCCCGCGCCTTGCAAACCGGCACCCTGACACTCGCGGTGGACGCCCCGGTGCATGTGCTGCCGCAGATTGCGCGCTTCTGCCAGTTGTACCCGGGCATCAGCGTGAAAATCGAAACCGGCAACACCGATGAATCACTGTTTCGCCTGTACAACTACCAGGCCGACCTCGCGCTGCTGGGGCGCGATGTGGACGACGAGCGGCTGCTGTCACTGCCGCTGCCCGATGACCAATTGCTCGCGTTTGTCGCCCGCAACCACCCGTGGGCGGGCCGCGAGTCGATCTGCCTGGCGGACCTGGACGATACGCCGCTGGTGTTGCGGGAAATCGGCTCGGTGACCCGCCAGACCCTGGAGCAGGAAATGCACCAGGCCGGGCTGCGCATTCGCCCGGCGATCCAGGTGGAAGGCCGCGAAGCCGCGCGGGAGGCGGTGGTGGTGGGGATTGGCGTGGGGGTGGTGTCGGCTGCGGAGTTTGGCGCAGATTCGCGGGTGTATGCGATGCCGATCCGTGACTGTACGCAGCGGATGAAGGAAACACTGGTGTGCTTGAAGGAGCAGAGTTCGCGGCGGGTGGTGGCGACGTTTCTGGAGATTGTGCGGGAAAGTTTGCGGTGAAGTTGAGGGCCCCTTCGCGAGCAAGCCCGCTCCCACAGTTGACCGAGTTCTACCGATGGAACGCGGTCGAATGTGGGAGCGGGCTTGCTCGCGAAAGGGCCAACTAGATCTCAAGCCAACCCCCACTCAGGGCGCCAACTCGAAAAACGCCTGAATCAACCGCAACTCCCGCCGCCGCTCCATGCACCCGATCACATGCCGGTTCACCAGCCCCTCGCCCTGGATCGGAATCGCGTGCACCCGCGGATCCCGGCTGACTTCCATCGACGACACCACCCCAACCCCCAACTCGGCCGCCACCGCTTCCGTCACCGCCTCACGGCTGTCCAGTTCCAGCAACA
>NZ_JACARK010000212.1:0-19762 GCF_013386655.1 Pseudomonas sp. K5002
AATGACCAGACGGCCAACGATTTGCGCCTGTTCCTGCGAGACCACGCGCGCACCATCACCACCGAGGTGTTGGGCTTGCAGCAGGCGCTGGTGGACCAGGCCGAGCAGCATATCGAGAGCATCTGCCCGGGTTTCACCCACTTGCAGCAGGCGCAGCCGATTGTGTTCGCCCATCACTTGTTGGCTCATGCGCAATCGATGCTGCGGGATGTGCAGCGCCTGGTGGATTGGGATGCGCGTACGGCGTTGTCGCCGCTGGGTGCTGCAGCGATGGCGGGCTCGGCAATTGCGCGCCAGCCGGAGCATTCGGCCAAGGAGATGGGTTACACCGGGCCGTGCGAAAACTCGATTGATGCTGTAGCCAGTCGTGACCACGTGGCGGAGTTTCTGTTTGTGGCGGGCATGCTCGGGGTGAATATTTCGCGGCTTTCGGAGGAGTTTTGCCTGTGGTCGTCGCGGCAGTTTCGCTGGGTGCAGTTGGACGATGCCTACGCCACCGGTAGCTCGATCATGCCGCAGAAGAAGAACCCGGACATTGCCGAATTGGCGCGGGGTAAAGCGGGGCGGCTGATTGGCAACCTGACCGGGCTGATGTCCACGCTCAAGTCGTTGCCGCTGTCGTACAACCGCGATTTGAGTGAAGACAAGCACAGTGTGTTGGACAGCGTGGATACGTTGCTGCTGGTGCTGCCGGCGATGGCCGGGATGGTCGCGACGATGAAGGTGCAGGTGGAAGAGCTGCGGCGTCAGGCGCCGATGGGTTTCACATTGGCAACTGAGGTGGCGGATTGGCTGGCAACTCGTGGTGTGCCGTTCAAGGAGGCCCATGAGATTACCGGTGCCTTGGTGCAGGCCTGTGAGAAGCATGAAATTGAATTGTGGGAAGCCTCGCCGGCGTTGTTGGCAGAGGTGGATACGCGGCTGACGCCGCAAGTGCGTGAGTGCCTGACCCTGGAAGCGGCGATTGCGGCGCGCAGTGGTTGGGGCGGTACGGCGCCGGAGCAGGTGCGGGAGCAGATTGGGCGGTTGAAGGTGGCCCTGGCTGCGCAACAGAAGTGGGCAGAAAACTACACCGGCTTTCGAATTTAAAGATCGTTCCCACGCTCTGCGTGGGAATGCCTCTTGTGACGATCCGCGTCACGCTTTGGGGACGCAGAGCATCCCTTGCTGCATTCCCACGCAGAGCGTGGGAACGATCAGTGTATTCAGTTGTTTTGGAGAGTCACCATGAAACAAACCCCGGCAGAGCGCTTGCAAGCCGAGCGCCAGCAGACCGAGAACCAGTTCGATATCACCCAGTACGAGCATGTGCCGCGTCGCTATTACGGGCGGATGTTTTTTGCCACGTTGATCGTGATCGCACTGGCTGCCTTGCTGCGTGCATTCGCCAACGGCCAGATCGAATGGTCCTACATCGGTCAGTTCCTCACGTCCGAGGCGATCATCTGGGGCCTGGTGAACACCATCATCATGTCGATCCTGGCCATGGCGCTGGGCGTGGTGATCGGGGTGATCACGGCGATCATGCGCATGTCGGCCAACCCGATCCTGCGCTACGTGGCCATCACCTACACCTGGCTGTTCCGGGGTACGCCGCTGATTCTGCAACTGCTGTTGTGGTTCAACCTGGCGCTGATTTTCCCGGTGATCGCGATTCCCGGCCTGTTCAGCATCGACACCGTGGACCTGATGACGCCGTTCGTGGCCGCCCTCCTCGGCCTGAGCATCAACCAGGGTGCCTACACCGCTGAAGTGGTGCGCGCCGGCCTGTTGTCGGTGGACACCGGTCAGTACGAAGCCGCCAAGTCGATCGGCATGCCGAGCCTTCAGGCGCTGCGTAGGGTGATTCTGCCCCAGGCGATGCGGGTGATCATTCCGCCTGTAGGCAACGAGTTCATCAGCATGGTGAAAATGACCAGCCTGGCGAGTGTGATCCAGTACTCGGAGCTGCTGCACAACGCGCAAAACATCTACTACGCCAACGCCCGGGTCATGGAGCTGCTGATTGTTGCAGGCATCTGGTACCTGGCGGTGGTGACTGTTCTTTCATTCGGTCAGAGCCGCCTCGAGCGTCGTTTTGCCCGCGGCGCCGGCAAGCGCTCGTAAGCCCTGACTGAGGAGATTTGCCCATGAGAAGCATCGTCAAGGCCGTGAACCTGAACAAGTATTACGACCAGTATCACGCGTTGCAGGACATCAACCTGGAAGTCGAACAAGGCGAAGTGCTGTGCATCATCGGCCCGTCCGGTTCCGGCAAAAGTACCCTGCTGCGCTGCGTCAATCAGCTGGAAAAAATCGACAAGGGCGGCCTGTGGGTCGACGGCGAACTGGTGGGTTACCGGGTCGTCGGCAACAAGCTGCACGAATTGAATGAATCACAGATCGCCCGTCAGCGGTTGGCCACCGGCATGGTGTTTCAGCGCTTCAATCTGTTCCCGCACATGACCGTGTTGCAGAACATCATCGAGGGCCCGTGCCAGGTGCTCAAGCGCTCGCCCAAGGAAGCCACCGAGGACGCGCTGGAGTTGCTGGCCCGCGTCGGCCTGGCGGACAAACGCAATGCCTACCCGGTGGAGTTGTCCGGCGGCCAGCAACAACGTGTGGCAATTGCCCGTGCGCTGGCGATGCGCCCCAAGCTGATGTTGTTTGACGAACCCACGTCAGCCCTCGACCCGGAGCTGGTAGGAGAAGTGCTGTCGGTGATGCGCGATTTGGCCACCACCGGCATGACCATGATTGTGGTCACCCATGAGTTGGGCTTCGCCCGCGAAGTGTCCAACCGCATGGTGTTTATGGATGCCGGCCAGATTGTGGAAGCCGGCAGCCCGGAAGAAATTCTAATAAGCCCACAAAACCCGCGTACCCAAAGCTTTATTTCTGCCGTTCGCACTTAACTAAAAAACTAACGAGAACGCCCCCATGAAAAATCTGTTTCTTCCAAGTTTGCTCGTAGGCTTGATGGCCTCCACTTCGGTTTTGGCGGCATTGCCGGCAGCGATCAAGGACAAGGGTGAGATCAGCGCGGCCATCGTGCCGAACTACCCGCCGATGGATTTCAAGGACACCGCCACCAACAAGCTCACCGGCCTGGACTTTGACCTGGGCAACGCCCTGGCCGAACGTTTGGGGGTGAAGATCAAGTGGCAGGAAACCGGCTTCGAACAAATGCTCAGCGGCCTGACTACCAAGCGTGTGGACATTGTGCTGTCGGGCATGAGCGACACTGCCGAGCGTCAGAAGGCGGTGACCTTTATCGACTACTTCACAAGCGGCCCGCAGCTGTACACCCTGGCCAAGCGTGAAGACCTCAAGGAATTGACTGACCTGTGCGGTAAAAAAGTCGGCACCAGCCGACGTACCACCTGGCCGTCGGAAATTACCGCGTGGAGCAAGGAAAACTGCGAAAAGGCCGGTAAGCCAGCCATCGTGGTGATTGGCACCGAGGGCTCGGCGGATGCGCGGGCACAGTTGCAGCAGAACCGTCTGGATGCGGCGATGCAGGGCAGTGAAACCATTCCTTACCTGATGTCGCTGGACAAGGGTAAGTACAAGCCGGTGGGCCTGGCGATTTCCAAGCAGTTCACCGGGCTTGGGATTGAGAAGAGCAATACTGAGTTGGTCACGGCCATCAGTGAGGCACTGCAGGGCATGATCGATGATGGGACCTACGGCAAGATCCTGAAGAAGTGGGACCTGGAGCAAGGTGCGGTTGAGAAGATCAGCATCAATGCCGGCCAGTAACTCGATCTAAATGTGGGAGCGGGCTTGCTCGCGAATGCGGTGGATCAGCCGGTACAGTTGGCACTGACACACCGCATTCGCGAGCAAGCCCGCTCCCACACTGGATCTTCATCGCCTTGAAAAAAGAATAAGGACATCCGCCCCACCGTGGCCACGTACTCCCTGGTAATCCGCCGCCTGATGATCTGCTCGGTGACCATCGTCGTCAGCCGCGCCATGACCAGCCCATTGCTCGCCCTGTTGCTGAGCACCCGCCTGGGCCTCAACCAGCAAGACATCGGCTTGCTGATGGGCATCGCCGTGTTCATCGCCACCCTGCTGGGCCTCTACGGTGGCTACATCATCGACCGCCTGGAAAAGCGCAAGCTGCTGATCCTGGCGATGCTTTCCAGCTCCATCGGTTTTTTGTTGCTGACCTTTGCCAGCAACCTGTACCTGACCACCCTGACCCTGGTGATCACCGAAGCCGCTTCGGCGCTGTTCCTGATCGGCTCCAAGGCGATCATCAGCGAGAACCTGCCGGTGGGCCAGCGGGCCAAGGTGTTTTCCCTGCGCTACACCCTGACCAATGTCGGCTATGCCACCGGCCCGATGCTCGGCGTGGTGATTGCCGGGCAGATGCCCCTGGCACCGTTCCTGATCGCCAGCGCGATTGCCTTTGGCAGCCTGTTCCTGATGATCGGCATCCCACCGACCCAGCGCGACGACAGCAACAAACCCTTAAGTTTTCTCAGCACCCTGAGGACCCTGCGCAGCGATCGCACCTTGATCCTGTTCACCAGCGGCAGCCTGTTGAGTACCATTGTCCACGGGCGCTACACCCTCTATCTGTCGCAATTTCTGCTGGTGGCCTACAAGCCGGAGAACGCGCTGAAAATTCTCTCTGCGGTGCTGGCGTGCAACGCCATTACGGTGATCCTGATGCAGTACCAGATCGGCCGCTTCCTCAAGCGTGAACAACTGCGCTACTGGATCGTGCTCGGCACCTCACTGTTTATTGCCGGGTTGATCGGCTTCAGCATGGCGGACGGCCTGGTGTCGTGGTGTGTCGCGATGTTTGTGTTCACCCTCGGAGAGATGATCATCTACCCGTCCGAGTTCCTGTTTATCGACACCATCGCCCCGGACGCCCTGCGCGGCAGTTATTACGGCGCACAAAACCTGGCGGCATTTGGCGGCGCCTTGAGCCCGGTAATCTGCGGCTACCTGCTGATCAATGCATCCCCCGCCTCGATGTTCTATGTACTGAGCGGGTTGACGGCAGTGGGTGGCACCTTGTGTTTCCTGAGTGGCCGGCGTGTGGTGGTCCGTGCGTAATTTCTACTGATATTTGCTCGATATCCCGCTATTAATAGCGAAATCTCTCACGGACCCGAGCCCCATGAAATTCGACACGGCCTACAGCCTGAGTCTCGACGACAAGCTGTCGATCTATGACGTGCGCGACCTGAATTTCGACGAAACCGCCGCCTTCGATTCCGACAAGGACAGTTTCCTGTGCCCCAACGACGAATGCCGGGCGGCGTTTGCGGCGGGCAATGTGTTGGGCACGTTCAATGCAAAAAACGTCAATTACCTGCGTACGCCCCACTTCAAGAACATCCCCAGCACCCGGCATATCGAGGGTTGCCGTTACGCCAGTCGCCCTGCCGGAAAAAGCGAATCTGAGGATGGGCCGGAGGAAAACTTTCCGTCGGAATTTGTCCTGACGCGGCGCCAGTACGAACGCAAAACGCCGGTCATCGGTGCTGAGGGTGGCACAGCACAAGAGCCGCCGAAAACGCCGGCAACCCGCAACGCCTTGTCTCACAGTTCAAGCGACACCACCCCGGACAAGACCAGCGTCTTTGCCCACCCCGTGGAATGCTACGTGTCGAATATCGGCGATAAGGAAAAGCTGAAAAGCATGCCCTTGAAGATCGGCGATCACACCGCGACCTACTGGACGTTTTTCAAGAAGATCGAATACCTACAAGACAATAAAGGCCTGATCTACTGGGGCAGGATCAAGGAGATCAAGGACTACACCAGCAGCTTTCGCATCGACTTCGAAAAGAAAGCCTGGCTCGACAAAAAGCCCTATTCCATCAACGTTTACCTGAGCAAAAAACTGATCGAGAACTACCGCAAGCGCAAGGCGTTCCTGGAGCAGATCAAGGCCGCGGTGGACAGTGATCGAGCGCTGTATTGCTTCTTCTACGGGGTAACGCCGGAGCTGAAACAGGTGCCAAGCAAGAAAAACCCCGAGCAGACGTTCGGGGTATTCAGTGCCAATATCGAGAACCTCGATCACCTGATTATTCGCGAGGCGCCGGGGTTGGGAGAACGGTAATGCGATTCCAGGTCAGGCCCTTCGGCTGAATAAACGGTACTTTTCACGTGCAAGTGCGGCGCCCGCAGGGTCCAAGCCGCCTACCGTGACCAACCAGTGAATCAGCATTTCCTCATCCGGTAAATGAAGCCCCTTCACATCTTTCAAGCTTCGAGGCGTATGGTTGATTCGAGCGTCGTAATGCAGAGCGCTCCAAGGCATTGCAACAAGATCCACGCCTTCTGCGTCCATCTCAAAACTCCGCAATATTTCGTTGATTTGAGTCTGCGCACTCCGATCACCCCGCTGCTGTAGAGAGTACGACTCGACCAAACTGACAAATTGCTGCTCAGGCACAGACGGATCAACCAAATCCAAAACATCAGACTTCAAGGCGAGATCTAAAACACCACTCATCCACCGATTAATAAAGGTGCGCACGAAGCCATCGGCGTCGGCTTTTTTCATATCAAAAAACAGCATGCAATAGCGGGTTTTCAGATGTATCGCCAACAGCACATGTTTACGTTGCACCGTCGCGGCATGGACCAGCCACTGATGAGGGTCGGCGTACAGGTCATCGCCCTGGCGCTCTTGTGTCGGCGTTTTTTGAACCGGGGTAATTTTTTTGCCTTTGTGAACCCGGCTAAAAAAATTACCAGCCGCCTGCGTACAATTAAAACTAAGCATCAAGATATTTCCTGAACATTCTGACTGAAGTCTAAGACAAGACTCAGTCGCCTTGTACGTGTGCAGCAACCCACTCGATTTCGTAACGCTGCCTGACCGCGTAGCCGATAGCGCTCAATGTCTCTTCGCTTAATACCGACAACTCTGAATCACTCAACAAATCATGCCTGATCATTTGCGCAAGGCTCTCGCGGGCTTTCGAACGACTGTAGAGATCAAACATTCGGACGACATCGTTATCGCGATCCCTGGTGAGGCTATACAGCGTCCTGTACCGAGCCTCGGCAGAAAGCGTTTCGCGCTCGCTGATGGTCTTTGCATCAGCCAGTACGCCTAGGTAAAAGCGTTCAAGCGCCAATGCCCTGAGGACTTTGAACTTCTGCCAATCGCTTTCGGAAATGGACATGACATTCCCCCGGTCACTTTCTTTTGAATAGAGAAGTAACCCTAGCCTGCGGCTAAAAGAACGCAAAATCCACTTGCGTCAGACCAGCATGCTCACCATCACCACGCCCAACAACCCGATATACACCCGCGCATGCAGTGCATCCGGGATGCGACCGATCCACGGCGTGGCCAGGCGAATGCCCAGCAGCGAGCCCAGGGTGAGGATGGCGAACGCCAGCAAATCGACATAGCCGACAAACCACGCGCCCAATTGCACCTTGGCGAATCCCGCCATGAGCATGTAGGTAAATGTACCGGCCAGCGCCACCGGCACGCTCAGCGGATTAGCCATGGACGTGGACTGGGACATGCTCAAGCCACAACGGCGCAACAGCGGCACGGTCATCACGCTGCCGCCCACCCCCAGGAAGGTCGCGATCAGGCCAATGGCGATGCCGCCGCCCGTCACTTCCGCGCCGCTCAGGCGTCGTGGCTGGAGCCTGTCGTCCTGGCTGAGAAAGCCCCTGCGTAATAGGCAATCGACAATGGTGATGGCCAGGTAGGCGATAAAGGCGTACCGCATGAAATCGCCGCTGGCGAACATTGCAGCCCCTGCGCCCAGCACGGCGCCGCCCCCGATGTACCCGCCCAACGGCCACAGGTAATGGCGAATCAGATTACCTTTGCGCTGGTGTTTTCCGGTGGCAAGCAGCGCGTTGACGATCATCACGCAGGTGGAGGTGGCGACCGCGATATGCATCGCTGATTCACTCACGCCCGCGTCGTGGCTGAGCTTGAGCATGCCGTACAGCAACGGCACCACCACGAACCCGCCACCGAAGCCGAACAGCACAGCGGTTACGCCGGTCATGCAGCCGAACAGTGCCAGTAATAGATAGAACATCGAGAATCGCCTTCAGTATCAGGGAGAGCTGTCGACGATAGAGACTCAAGGCTTGGCCCGCTTGCGCATGTCGGCCAATAATGTGCGAGATATTGCCACTTCCGGAATCAGCTCCATGCGCAACGTTTCCATCGCTCAGCTCGACCTGACCCCGCGAACGGTCGTGGCAATCGGCACCGACTATCCCCACGGCTATCTGCTCAAGCGCCACAGCCATCGGCGCGGCCAGTTGCTGTATGGCGCCACCGGGGTGATGCAAGTCAGCACCCAGCAAGGCAACTGGGTTGTGCCGCCCCAGCGCGCGGTGTGGATTCCCGCCCAAGTGCCCCATGAAGTGCTGATGCTCGGCGTGTCGACGCGCAGCCTGTATATCGAACCGCACGCCGTCACCGACTTGGGCACCGACTGCCACGTCATCAACGTTTCCCCCCTGATGCGCCAGCTGCTGATGGAGGCGGTGGAGCTGCCGCTGGAATACGACGAGGCCGGGCGCGACGGTGCGCTGGTCAGCCTGCTGTTGCATGAACTGGCACGCGCCACGCACTTGCCCCTGCATATCCCGCTGCCGGAGGACCCTCGCCTGCTTGCTCTGTGCCTGGCGTTTCTGCAGCGGCCGGACGTGCACCAGTCACCGGTTCAATGGGCGCAACAATCGCACCTGAGCCTGCGCACCTTCAGCCGGCATTTCCGCCAACAAACCGGCCTGAGCTTCGTGCAGTGGCGCCAGCGAGCCTGTGTTGTGCAGGCCTTGGCGCGGTTGGCCAGCGGTGCAAGCGTCACCCGGATCGCCCTGGACCTGGGCTATGAAAACCCGGCGGCATTTTCCAGCATGTTCCGCCGGGTGCTTGGGCAGTCACCGAGCACCTACCTGGAAGGGGCGAAATAGAGCGGCGGCAGCGCTATCGGAAAATCCAGTTGATGAGCGGTCAAAACAACTGTACAAAAACACAGTATAGTTTGCCCTCCCCCGTCGAACCTGGAGAAAGTCCATGTCCTCTCTGGCAATGAGCAGCACTGTAGAACAGCAGATCGTCCTTCATCAATTCACCCCACGGCACAGCGTCCAGGCCCGCCTGATGCTGGGCTGGAGCCGGGAAGACCTGGCCCGGGAAGCGGATGTGGAAGTGGACGCCCTTCAACGTTTTGAAAGCCATGGCGACGTGGACGATGCTGTCCGCCTGAGTGTGGCGTTTCGCCTGGAGGCTGAAGGGTTGGTGTTTTTCCCGGGCTTTGCGCCGGGTTGGGGGATGAATGTGCGGGGCTCTTTGCCACTGTCGTCAGAGCATTCAGTGCTTGAAACGGTTGAGTAAGATTTCTCTTCGCGCTGACGCTTATCCCTATTTAGGTATATCCTCTCATGAGTTCATGGAAGCCACTCCTCTGGGTGGGCGGTAGCAAGAAAGATCTGCAGCAAATGCCTGGGCCTGTTCAAGATGTGTTTGGCTTTGCGCTCCACCTCGCCCAAGGAGGAGGCAAGCACTCACAGACCAAGGCATTGAAAGGGTTTGGCGGTAACGCGGTACTTGAGGTGGTGGAGGATTTCGACAGCAACACTTATCGTGGTGTGTATACCGTCCGTTTCGACTCAGCTGTTTATGTCCTTCATTGCTTCCAGAAAAAGTCGACGAAAGGCATCGCTACAGCACAGCACGACATACAACTGATCAAACAGCGACTCAAGGCGGCGCAGGATCATGCACAAGCATCACAACGCGATTGAGATCGAAGAAAGCACCGGCAATGTCTATGAAGACATCGGGCAGCCCGACGCCAGTGAAATGCAGGTCAAGGCACAGCTGGCGACGAAGATTGGTGAGATTCTCAAGGCACGTAGCCTCACTCAGGCACAAGCCTCCGTCATTCTCGGTTTATCCCAACCTAAGGTGTCTGAAATGCTGCGTGGCAGGTTTCGGGGTATCAGTGAAGCCAAAATGCTTGAGTGTTTGTCGCGCCTGGGGCGCGATGTGCAAATCGTTATTACGGCTGCGCCAGCTTCACGTACTCAAGGACGTATTGAAGTGCTATTCGCCTGAGTTGCCCTAGGTTCTGGCTCCCGCAAGTTCACGCTTGCAACTGCAACGCCCGACGGATCATTTGTGGCGGTTGGCCAAACGCTCGCAGGAAGGCTCGACGCATGCGCTCCGGGTCACCGAAGCCCGTCTCCCGGGCGACGACGTCGATGGAGTGGCTGCCGGATTCGAGCATCAACCGGGCGGCTTCAATGCGCAGGTGTTCTACCGCCTTGGCCGGCGATTGCCCGGTTTCGGCGCGGAACAGTCGGCTGAACTGACGCGGGCTGAGGTGTGCCGCTTGCGCCAGTTGTTCTACCGAGAGGTCCTCGTGCAAGTGCCCTTTGGCCCACGCCAGGGCGGTTTGTACGCGGTCAGACTTTGGGTCCAGTTCCAGCAACGCCGAGAACTGCGACTGGCCACCGGCACGGCGATGGTAAACCACCAGTTTTTTCGCCACGTCGCGGGCCACTTCCACGCCCAAATCGTGCTCGACCAGGGCCAGGGCCAGGTCGATGCAGGCGGTCATCCCGGCAGAGGTCCAGAGCGGGCCATCGACGGTGAAGATCCGGTCTTCCTCCAGCTTCACGTTGGGGTAGCGCTGGCGAAACGTCATGGCGTGGTACCAGTGGGTGGTTGCCTTGCGCCCTTCCAACAGGCCGGCCGCTGCCAGGTGGAACGAACCGGTGCAGGCCGATGTAACCCGGCGCGACGCCGTCAACGACGCTTGCAGGTACTCCACCATGCCAGGAGTGGGCTCAAGTAGTTCGTTGTCCCCCAGCACCAGGATCGTGTCGTAGACCTGCTGCCCGAACGCCAGGCTATCAATGGCAAAGCCCATGGAGCTTTTTATCGGCCCGCCATGCTCCGACAACAAGTCCACGCGGTAGAACGGTCGCCCCACCACGAAGTTGGCAAACTCGAACACGCTGCTGGTGGACAGGCTGAGCACCTGGAAACCGGGAAAAAGCAGGATACCGACGGACACCATGGCCAAACCTCATGTCTCTAAAGGAGGGATATACGACATTGCAGCCACCACATTACACCCATAATCTTGGTTCCAACAAGGCCGACTCCCTCCCCGGCCCATTTGGAGCAACTGCCATGTCGCAACACAAAGGTTATGCCCTGATTACCGGTGCCTCGTCAGGAATTGGTGCGGTGTATGCCGACCGCCTGGCCCGTGCCGGCTACGATCTGATTCTGGTGGCCCGCAACCAGCAACGTCTGGAGCAGTTGGCAACACGCTTGAAAGCCAATACCCAGCGTGACGTGCAGGTGATAGCGGCCGATCTCAATCTGCCAGCCGACTTGGCGCGAATCGCCCGGATCGCGCACGAAGACAGCCGTATCAGCCTGCTGGTGAATAACGCCGGTGTGGGCGCCACGGCTTCGCTGCTGGAGTCGGATGCCGACAAAATGGACGCGATGATTCTGCTGAACGTACTGGCGCTGACCCGCCTGGCCAAAGCCGCGGCAACCAACTTTGTCGCCCAGGGCCGTGGCACGATTATCAATATCGGCTCGATTGTCGCTCTCGCTCCCAAAGTGCTGAACGGCGTGTATGGCGGTACCAAAGCGTTCGTGCAGGCGTTCAGCGAATCGCTGCAGCATGAGCTGAGTGACAAGGGCGTGGTGGTCCAGGTAGTGCTGCCAGGCGCTACCGCCACGGAGTTCTGGGACATCGCCGGCCTGCCTGTGAACAACCTGCCGGAAGCCATGGTGATGACCACCGAGAACCTGGTGGACGCCGCCCTGGCAGGCCTTGCCCAGGGTGAAGCCGTGACGATTCCGTCCCTGCCGGACAGCGCCGATTGGGACACCTACGAAAGCGCACGGCTGGCCCTAGGCCCGAACCTGTCGCACCGTGAACCCGCCGCTCGTTATGGGTTGAAGTAATCCGGACTAGCGCAGGCCGGGTGTAAACGCAGGCTTCCTAATTGCATGGGAGGCCTGCTCATACCCGTAGGCGACCGACAGCAACGTGGCTTCGCTCAAATTTGCGCCATAAAAGTGAACAGCCGTTGGCATCCCTTCGTCGTCCATTCCCGATGGCATGGAGATACCGGGATAACCGGCCACTGCCGAGTAGTAGTAACTGTACGAGTGAAAATTGGACACTATTGCGTCAAGCTTATGCTCGGCCAGCGGCTTATCGATGGTGCTTTTGAAAATCGGGCCGATGGCAGCCCATAACTCATTGCGCGCCTCATCACTGATATCCATCCCGTTGATCATGGTGAGCATCTGTTGATCCGGCACACCCGGACCGCTGTTGCGCTCGTTGAATTCAATCAGCTCAGCCAGCGACTTCACCGGCAAGCCTGCCCGTCCGGCGAGGTAGGCTTCAAGCTGGTGTTTAACGTCCGATAACAACGCGTCGTTATATTGTTCATGGGTTTCGTACGGGACGCCCTCACCCAGTTGACCCACGGGTACCAATGTCGCGCCCTTGCCCCGCAGCAACGTAATGGCATCCTCGAAGTGCTGCCTGTCGGCTATTTTCGCCGGGTCGTTGGCATCTTCTGCTGATAACTCAGGCAACGGCGTATAGCCGATGCGCTTGCCCACCAAGGCGTCAGGCTTGATTCCCTGGGTGTAGCGGTTGGTATCCGTCATCGCATCCAGTGCTTGCGCCGCATCACGTACGTTACGGGTGAAGGTGCCCACCGTGTCCTGGCGGGAACTGGTCATCACCCCTTCAGTGCTCACTAACCCTTCGGTCGGTTTGAAACCAATAACACCGTTGTAAGCCGCCGGCGTAATGATTGAACCATTGGTTTCGACCCCCAATGCCAAGGGCACAATCCCTTGAGCAACGGCTACCGCAGAGCCCGTACTCGATCCCGCCGCCTGGCCATCCAGCCGATGCGGGTTGAGGGTCAAGCCGCCCCTGGAGCTCCAGCCATCAACCGGCGCCTCAGAGCGAAAATTGGACAATTCGCTCATGTTGGTTTTTCCAATAATCACAACGCCAGCCTTCAGCAGGTTGTCCACCACCTTGGCGTTCCTTGAAGCGGGCCTGCCCACCAGCGCCATGGAGCCACCGCTGGTCTGCATCTTGTCGCCGGTTTCGAACACATCCTTGAGCGCTATCGGAACGCCATGCAAAGGCCCGCGCACTTTGCCTTCGGCCCGCTCCAGATCCAGCGCACGGGCTTTCACACGAGCGTCAGGATTGATTTCAATGAACGCATTGCCGCCCTGCAAGCCCTTGTCCATGGTGGCGATCAGCTTCAGCGAATCCCTCACCACCGAATCGGAACTGGCCCCATTGGGCCGGGTCATGGCCGCTGCCAAATCGTCGGCACTCCTGTAGGCCTGTGGCGGGTTCACCACTGCATCGAAAAGCCCCGCTGCCCATCCCGCGCCCAAACCTGGTCCGATCATAAATACTCCCCGCCTGCCTGAATGTTGGGAATACCGTTCGATATCCCTGCCTCAGTCTAAGAAGCGAAATACTCGATGACTCGGGGGCAACTCTTACCGCGGCGTACGATCACTCTCCCCATGGCGTAGGCCCTTAAAGCCGCCCTAGAACCTGCTGACAACCTCCCACCAACGCCGCCAGACGATCTCTGGACCAGTGCGCACCATAGAACCAGACGACCCTCGACACCCCGTCGACGTCGGTGCCCGCGGGCACGCTGAAGCGTGGGTTATCGGCAGTCGCTGCTTTGTGGAAAGCAACACCTTGCGCATCCGCCACCACCCCATCCAGGCGGTTTTCCGTGACCCGGTCGTTAATCTCATTGCCGGGGTCCAGGGTGAAGTGACGTGTGTCATCGGTCACCCGCGCCGTCACAGGCACCAATTGCGCACCGGCTGCACGCAGTACGTCCAGTACCCGGGCAAAGTGCGAGCTGTGTTTGGCGGGTTTGCGCACATCACCGGTAACGTACTCGCTGGCAAAACCAATACGGCTGCCAGCCAGGGGCGGTGTGTTGATCAGATGACCCGGATCAGCGACGGGTGGAATCTCCACCATCACCCGCCCCTCAGGGTCGACGCCGCTGAGGGCAATCAGTGATAACGCGGGATCGCGCACGCTGTGCATCATGGGGCCAGGGAGGTCGAGCCTGGGGCCGTAACCGCCCGTGGAGCCAAACTCCAGGCCGCCCTGGTGAGTGGCCGAATTGACGATCGTACCGGCCGCATGACTGCCAAACACAACACCCTGGCTGGCAGTGGGGGCGCAAGGCTGGGGAGTACAACTGTCCCCCGATCCTGAAGGCTTGAACAGGCAACGCACGCCCGGCCCCGTGACCTTCCTACTCTTATCGTCCATACACTCCCACGCCCCGGAATAAAGTTTCGAGGCGTGATTGCATCCCTTCAGCGAGGTGGATGTCTGTCGGAAATGGCTGGTTTTGGCTCGTTCAAAATCCCTGAGCGCGCGATCAGACGGTGATTATCCGCTGACGTGCGCTTCACTGCCCTGATGCTCGACTTCCAGCCACCAGGCCTGCCCGCGCTCCGGCTGGTTGAGCATGAACGCCTGCCCCATCGCCGGTGTGGTGATCGACACGTTACGCTCCCATGCCAGCGCCATGATGCGGTCGAAGGGTTCGTGCCATGCATGAAACGCCAGGTCGAACGTGCCGTTATGGATCGGCAGCAGCCAGCGGCCCTTCAAGTCGATGTGCGCCTGCAGGGTTTCTTCCGGTTGCATGTGCACGTGGGGCCAGTCGACGTTGTAGGCACCCGTCTCCATCAGGGTCAGGTCAAACGGGCCGTACTGCTCGCCGATACGCTTGAAGCCCTCGAAATAGCCGGTATCACCACTGAAGAAAATTCGCCGTGAGCCGTCGATCATCACCCACGAACACCAGAGCGTCTGGTTGCCATCGAACAGGCCGCGCCCGGAAAAGTGCTGGGCCGGCGTGGACACAAAACGAATCCCGTCCACTTCAGTGCCCTGCCACCAATCCAGCTGCCGCACCTTGCTGGCATCCACGCCCCACTTGACCAGCGTATCGCCCACACCCAGCGGCGCGAGGAAATAGCGGGTCTTGTCCGCCAGTTGCACCACCGCCTTGTGGTCCAGATGGTCGTAGTGGTTGTGGGAAAGAATCACCGCCTCGATCGGCGGCAGGTCCTCAAGGCTGATCGGCGGCTGATGGAAACGCTTGGGGCCCGCCCAACTGAACGGCGAAGCACGCTCGGCGAACACCGGGTCGGTCAGCCAGAACTTGCCGCGCATTTTCAGCAGCACGGTGGAATGGCCGAGGCGGAAAACGCTATGGTCCGGGGCGGCAAACAGTTGCTCGCGAGTCAGCGGCTGCACCGGGATCTCACCCACCGGGCGCGTGCTACGGGGCTTCTGGAAGAGCATCTTCCACATGATGCCCAGGGTCTTGCCCAAGCCGCCATGCTGGATGGGCTTCTGATTGGTGAAGTGACCTTGATGCTGTTCGGAAGACTTGGGCGCTGTAGAAGAACTGTCGAGACGGGTTGAGATCGTGGCCATTACCGAGGAACTCCTGCAGACTGCTCTAAAAATTACACTGCACAGTGTAGTTTCTAGATTGCAACAAAACCGGGAGCAAGTAAACTACCGAGTGTAAGTTTCCCTTCAGAGCCGAACTCCCACCATGACTGTACCCCTGCGCCTCACCGACCGTAAACGCGAAGCCATCGTGGCAGCCGCCATTGCCGAGTTTCGTGACAACGGGTTCGAGGTCACCAGCATGGACAAGATTGCCGCCACGGCGGGGGTTTCCAAGCGCACGGTGTACAACCACTTCCCGAGCAAGGAAGAGCTGTTCGCCGAGATCCTGCATCAACTGTGGGCCAGCAGTGTTGCGCAACTGGACGTCAGCTACGCCAGCGACCGCCCGCTGCGGGAGCAACTGCGCGGGTTGCTGCAGGCCAAGATGACGATGATGTCGGACGCCAACTTCCTCGACCTGGCCCGGGTCGCGATTGCCGCCACCATCCACTCGCCGGAACGTGCCCAGGACATGGTCAACCGCCTGAGCAAGCGTGAAGAAGGCTTCACCCAATGGGTGCGCGCCGCCCAGGAAGACGGCCGGCTGAGCTGCACCGACCCATGCTTCGCCGCCCACCAGGTGCAAAGCCTGCTCAAGGCCTTTGCCTTCTGGCCACAGATCACCCTCGGCCAGCCGACCCTGGACGCCGACGCCCAAGCGAACGTCATCGAGTCGGCCATCGACCTGTTCCTCGCAGGCTATGAGGTCGTGCCACAGCACTGACCTGTTGCAGGAACGACATCCAAGGTCGTTTTTTATCTGATTCGCCGCGTGTCCTTTGCAAATGGCCTGGAAGGACACTGATTATTCCCACGCGAATAACTGACAATATTCACACGTATTATCCGACCAGTGGTTTTCCCGATCACGTGTGCCGTCGTACCTGCAAAAAAAGAATCGACCCAGGAATCTATGGAAAACCAACGAGGCAAAGGGCTGTCATTTGCCAGACGTATCTACAGGCCAAGGATCATCGGCCTGGGCATCGGCTGCATCAGCGTCATCGCCGCGCTCTACCCACTGCAAATGCCAGGCTGGGTCTGGGCGTTGCTGCTGTTCAATGGTTTTGGCTGGGCGCACCTGGCCTATCAACTTTCGACCCGCTCTGATTTCCCCTACAAGGCGGAACGGCGAAACCTGCTCTACGACTCACTGCTCGGCGGGTTCTGGGCGGCGACTACACAGTTCACGCCACTGACGGCCGTGACCATCCTGTCGATGATGACCATGAACAACGTCGCCGCCGGCGGCAAACGCCTGTTCCTCCACGGCATCGTGGCGCAACTGGCAGGTATCGGCGTGTCCTGGCTGCTGTTTGGCATCCACTTCAATCCCGACGTCAGCCTGGTCCAGGTCTACGCCTGCCTGCCGATGCTGACCCTGTATCCCATGGCGCTGGGCATGGTCTGCTACCGCCTGGCGATCAAATTGTCGGAACACAAACGCGCCCTGAGCGCCCTGAGCCGCACCGACAGCCTCACCGGCCTGCTCAACCACGGTTCGTGGAAAGACCTGCTGCACCTGAAGTTTCACAAGTGCCAGCAACAACATGGGAACGCCACCATCGCGCTGATCGACATCGACCATTTCAAGCAGATCAACGACAGCTATGGGCACATCATCGGTGACCAGGTTCTGCGCCAACTAAGCCTGGAACTTCGACGCAACCTGCGGGCAAACGACCTGGCCGGGCGATACGGCGGCGACGAGTTCTGTGTGATTCTTCCGGACATGCCCATGGAACAGGCCGCGCAAGTCATGGAACGCATGCGCGAGGTGTTCAGCAATTACCGCAACCCGGAAATCCCCGAACTGCGGGTCAGCCTGAGCATTGGCCTGGCGTCTTTCCAGAGCACCTTCACCGACGCGGCCATGTGGCTCAACGCAGCGGACCGCGCGCTGTACGCGGCCAAGGACACCGGCCGTAACCGAGTCAATATCAGCGACTACGTGGTCGCCCATTCCGCCTGAATCCCGCCCTCTGCATCTCGTCTGAATTAAACGCGCCCGTCGCCGACCGATAGCATAATGCCGCCATTGGTCGACTGGCATAGAACTTCTTGCCGGCCATACGACTCAGAACCCGCTGTTCCACCCCGCTGCCAGCACAAGGAAGCTGGCAATGAGCACGTTTGCCGTATGGCCAGGCCTTACGGTGGCAGGCGACCCCATGGATACCCCCGACGCTTGCTTCCCCCGAGCACACGACCATGCTATTCAACGCCCATAAAAAAACCATCAGTACCCTGCAAGCCACCCTTGCCCAGCAAGCCAGCCTTCTCGACGCCATCGACCGCTCCATGGCGGTGATTGAATTTGATCTGCAAGGCACGGTCCTGCGGGCCAACGAGAATTTCCTCAAGGCCATGGGCTACACCGCCGACCAAGTCGTGGGCCAGTCCCACCGCCTGTTCTGCACCCCGGCCTTTGCCCGCAGCGCCGAGTACGGCCAGCTATGGACGCAACTGCGCAACGGCCAATTCCAGTCCGGCACCTTTGAGCGCGTGACCAGCGGCGGCCAGCCGATCTGGCTGGAGGCCAGCTACAACCCGGTGCGCGACGAGTCCGGCAGCGTGGTGAAAGTGGTGAAGTACGCCATGGACGTCACCCCGAAAATGCAGGCCGAGAGCGAAGCCAACGCCAAGTTGCAGGCCATCGACCGCGCCATGGCGGTGATCGAGTTCAACCTCGACGGCACCATCATCAGCGCCAACCAGAATTTCCTGCAGCGCATGGGCTACAACCTGGCGCAGGTGCAGGGCAAGCATCACCGCATGTTCTGCACACCGGAGCTGGCCAACAGCAGCGCCTACAGCGATTTCTGGCGACGGCTGAACCAGGGTGAGCTGTTCAACGGCCAGTTCGAACGCATCGACAAAAA
Organism: Pseudomonas sp. K5002; assembly: GCF_013386655.1. Taxonomy (NCBI): domain Bacteria; kingdom Pseudomonadati; phylum Pseudomonadota; class Gammaproteobacteria; order Pseudomonadales; family Pseudomonadaceae; genus Pseudomonas; species Pseudomonas sp. K5002. The sequence goes on from NZ_JACARK010000212.1 coordinate 18,419, forward strand.
CGGCCAGGTGGTGTGGCTGGAAGCCAACTACAACCCGGTGTACGACGCCAGCGGGCGCCTGTGCAAGGTGGTGAAATACGCCTCCGACGTCACGGCCATGGTGGAGAAACACGCGGCCGACGCACAAAGCGCCACCCAGGCTTATCACATCTCGCTGCAAACCCGGGACATCGCCGAAAAAGGCGCCGAGGTGATCCAGCAGACCGCCACCGGCATGCGTGAGATTGCCGCCAATATCGACGGTTCTTCCGCGCTGATCGCCAAGCTGGGCGAGCGTTCGCAGCAGATCACCGCCATCGTCAACACCATTCGCGGGATTGCCGACCAGACCAACCTGCTGGCATTGAACGCTGCCATCGAAGCCGCACGCGCCGGCGAACAAGGGCGTGGCTTTGCGGTGGTGGCCGATGAAGTGCGGCAATTGGCGGCGCGCACCAGCGGTTCAACGGCCGAGATTTCGTCGATGATCGAGATGATCCAGACCGAAACCCGCCAGGCCATCGACAGCATGGACGGTACCCGCGACCGCGCCGCCCAGGGCGTGGACCTGGCCAACCAGGCCGGCACGGTGATCCTGCAGATTCGCGAAGGCGCCAGCGAGGCGGTGCAGGCTGTGAGTGCGTTTGCCAATGAACGGGGCAACAGGTAAGCGACAGGGTTCTTCATGTGCCAGGCCGAGGGCTCGGTCTATAGTGGTGGCTTGTCTTACGCCACGGATTCGAGCCCGCCATGACCCCGGATAAACCTGAAGCCAACGTTGACCACCTGCGCTTTCATCGTAAACACGCCCATCTCGCGCCGACCTTTGGCAACGACACCTTTGCGTTGAAAGCCGAAGCCTTCGCGCGCTTCTTTGGTACTCCGACGTTCCTGGGGGCGCAAACGGCAATCGTGATTCTGTGGGTCGTGCTCAACATGACCGGCATCACGCACTTTGACGTCTACCCGTTCATCCTCTTGAACCTGGCGTTCAGCCTGCAATCGGCCTATGCCGCGCCACTGATCCTGCTGGCTCAGACCCGCCAGGCCGCACGGGACAAGGCCCAATCCGACGCCGACGCCCAGCACCGCGAAGCCCTGGCCGTGGCCAACACCGAACGCCAGGCCCAGGCCGCGCAGACCACCAAGCAACTCCTGGAACTGTTGGAGCAGAACACCAAGCTCACCGAGATGACCAAACAACTGACCGAACGCATCGAAGGGCTGACCAGCGAAATGCACGACCAATTCGTGCGCAAGACCTGACCCTCCCACGCATCCCGTGTGGGAGCTGGCTTGCCTGCGATTGCGTCTGCGCGGTATGCCTGATGCACCACAGCGCCTGTATCGCAGGCAAGCCAGCTC